>DATBJE010000100.1:0-2001 GCA_036556565.1 Gaiellaceae bacterium | reverse complement strand
ATCACCCGGTCGATCGTGCCGCCGGTGAACGGATAGGGCGAGGCGTAGTCGGCCGAGACAGGCGACGCGCTGTCGCGCCCGATGGAGAGCCCGTCGCCGGTGAGCGCGAAGAAGCCGGGCTGGGTCATGATCTCGGCCGAGCCTGTCTCCGCGTCGTCGACGTAGAGCGTGAGCGTGCCGACCGCGCTTCCCGTTTCCGGATCGTCGCCGCTCTTCCGGAACTCCGCGGTGAAGACGTGCTTGCCCGGCTCGAGATCGGCGTCCGAGCTGACCTTCTGGACCTTCTCACCGAGCCAGTTGTAGACGTAGTGCAGCCGGCCGCCCTGCAGGTAGAGCGCGTGCCCGCCCGCGACGCCCCCGTGGGCGAAGAGGACGCCCTCGGCCCCGGCCGAGTCGAGGGTCGCGCCCGCCGCGATCGTGTACGAGCGGCGGCGGATGTTGACGGCGACCGACTCGGGCACGTCGGCCGTTTGCGGGTAGTAGACGTAGCGGTCGCGCGGCTCGGTCGGCTGCGGGCGCGGCGAGCTGATGATCTCGAGGGCTGTGCGATCGTCAAGCGGCAGCCCCTTGTAGATGCCGGCGTAGTACGACCAGAGCTCCTTCAGCTCCTCAAGCTTCTCCGGGTGCTCGGCGGCGACGTTCCTCGTCTGCGCCCGGTCCTCGGCGAGGTTGTAGAGCTCCCACACATCCTGGTCGAAGCCGCCCCACCCCGAGATGGGCGGGTGGAGCGTGTTCGCGAGCCATCCCTGGTGATAGAGCGCCCGCATCCCCAGCATCGAGTAGAACTGCGTCTCGCGGCCCGCAGCGTCGGGGTCGGCGAAGCTGGCTGCGAAGCTCTCACCCTCGATCGGGCTCTGCGGGTACCCCTTGAGCACGGACGGCGGCTCGATCCCGAGAACGTCGTAGATCGTCGGCACGATGTCGACGGCGTGGACGTACTGGCCGCGAACCTCGCCGCGCGCCTCGATCCCGGCCGGCCAGGAGACGACGCACATGTCCGCCGTCCCGCCCTCGTAGCCGGCGAACCGCTTCCAGTAGGGGAAGGGGGTGTCGAAGGCCCACGCCCAGCCGGTGTTGTAGTGGTTGTAGGACTGCGGCCCGCCCAGCTCGTCGATCCGCTTCAGGTTCTCCTCGACCGAGTCCGGGATGTTGTTGAAGAACTTGTTCTCGTTGAAGGAGCCGTTCGGCCCGCCCTCGCCGCTCGCGCCGTTGTCGGAGACGGCCACGACGATCGTGTTCTCGAGCTGGCCCGACTCCTCGAGGTAGTCGAGGAAACGCCCGATCTCGTGGTCCGTGTAGGAGACGAAGCCCGCGTAGACCTCGGCCATCCGCGCGAAGAGCCGCTTCTCGTCGTCGGTGAGCGAGCCCCAGGGGCGCACGAAGTCGAGCTGCGGCCACGGCTGCCCGTCCGGTCCGGTGATCCCGTCCGGCTCCCCGTGCGGGTTGATCGGGGAGAGCTCGGCGCCGTCGGGCAGGAGCCCGAGCCCCTTCTGGCGCGCGAGGATGCTCTCGCGGATCGCCTCGTAGCCCTCGTCGAAGCGCCCCTCGTACCTGTCTGACCACTCGGCGAAGACGTGGTGCGGCGCGTGCGCGCACCCGGGGCAGAGGTACATGTACCAGGGCTTGTCGGGGTTGACCGCCTTCGCGTCGCGCACGTAGCGGATCGCCTTCTCGGCCAGGTCGGCCGAGAGGTGGTAGCCGTCATCCGGCTGCGCCGGCTGCTCGACCGGATGGTTGTCCTCGACCAGGTCGGGATACCACTGGTTCGTCTCGCCGCCGAGGAAGCCGTAGAAGCGCTCGAAGCCGCGGCCGAGCGGCCAGCGCCCCTTCCAGGAGGACATGTCCGTCTCCTCGCCCGGAGTGAGGTGCCACTTGCCGATCGCGTACGTGTTCCAGCCGCGCTCGTTCAGCACCTCGGCGATCGTCCCGTTCTCGAAGGGGATGCGGGCCGAGAAGCCGGGGAAGCCGGCAGACGCCTCGGTGATGCAGGCCATGTTGTTC
>DATBJE010000099.1:0-56727 GCA_036556565.1 Gaiellaceae bacterium | reverse complement strand
TACCTCGACGGCGACCATCCCATCGAGGAGATCGCCCAGCGCCACTACCAGAAGCCGTTCTTCCTCTACCTCGGGCGCCACATCGGCCTGCCGGTGTGCCTCGAGGGCGCGCTCAAGCTCAAGGAGATCTCCTACATCCCGACCGAGGCCTACTCGGCGGGCGAGATGAAGCACGGCCCGATCGCGCTCCTCGACGAGGAGATCCCGGTCGTCGTCGTCGCCACCGACTCGCACGTCTACGACAAGGTCGTCTCGAACATCCAGGAGGTCAGGGCCCGCGGCGCCGAGGTGGTCGCCATCGCGACCGACGGCAACGAGGACATCCAGCACCACGCCGACGACGTCGTCTACGTGCCGCGGACGCACCCGTTCCTCCAGGCCGCGCTCGCGGTCATCCCGCTGCAGCTGATCGCCTACCGGATCGCGCGGCTGCGCGGGATGAACGTCGACCAGCCACGGAACCTGGCGAAGACGGTCACCGTCGAGTAGCGGTCAGCCCGCCTCAGGGCGCGATCGTGACGGTCGTCGTCTCGGTCAGGAGCTCCGATTCCCCCACCCTGACCTCGACGCGCAGGTCCCAGTCGCCGGGCAGCGCGAGCTGCGCGTCCTCGGCCGTGTAGACGCCGTGCTGGGCCGAGTCGAGCTCGGCCGGGAACTCGAGCGGGCCCAGGTCGCGGCGCGGCAGCGACGCGGCCACCGTCACGGCGGTGACGTCGAAGACGAGCTCGTGGTTCGTGAGGACGACCTGGATCCGGTTCGTGCCGGCGCGCGCCGGGTCGACGAGGACGATCGCCTCCGTCTGACCGAGGTCGACGGTCGCCGTCCTCGCGGGCGCGCCGGCGGTCGGGTGGCCCGCCCCGAGCGCCTCGAGACGAGCCGGCTCCGTGTTCACCAGCACCGCGGTAACCGCGAGGATCGCCACCACCAGCCCGAGCTCGTAGGAGACCGCGATCAGGAATCGCCTCTGCTCCGCGGGCGACGTGATCCCCGCCTTGAGCCTCGGCACCGCGACCCGGTTGTTGAACGCGGCGAGGAAGAGGATCGGGAGGGCGAGGATGATCTTCGTGAGGACGAGGAGGCCGTACTTCGCCTCCCAGAGCCCGCTCCACGTGCGCACCTGGAGGTAGGCGGTGGTCACGCCCGCGACGGCGAGGATCGCCACGGAGCCGACCGCCAGCCTCGAGAACGGCGGCACTGCCCGCGCTGCGAGCTCCCACCGCTTCCCGGGGCTGCGGACGAGCGCGAGGGTCAGGAACGCGAGGCCGCCCGCCCAGAGGCCGGCCGTGACGACGTGGGCGACGTCCGACACGAGCGCGAGCGTCCCCGCGGTGCTCGCGTGGCCGGACGCCGCGGGCGTGATCGCGAGCCCGGCGCAGAGCGCGAGCGGCATGCCCGCGAGCATCGTCTCGCGGCCGCCGCCGAGGCGGAGTGCCAGGGCGGTGACCGCGAGGGCCGCGGCCAGCGCCGCCTGGATGAGCATGACGTGGCCGTAGCGCAGGTCGAGGACGGCGTCGAAGACCTCCCACGAGAACCCGTCACCGAAACCGAGCCCGCTCGCGGAGGCACCCTCGAAGACGATGTTCAGGAGCGCGACGAGTGAGAGGGCCAGTCCGCAGCCCGCCAGGACCCCGAAGAGCCACCGGCGCACGGGCCACGACGCCGACGTGAGGACGAAGAGCATCGCCGCCGAGCCGCCGATGCAGAGGACAATCAGCCCGAGCTCGAGGAAGCGGCTGGCCGTGAAGGCCACGTCGACCGCGGCGGAGGTGCCCGTCAGGGAGTCGAGCGACAGCCCCGCCGCGGCCTCGCTCCGACGCTGGACGTGGAAGACGAACGCCCCCGAGATCGGGTCGGAATCCGCCGAGATCGCCCGCCAGGCGACCGTGTAGGTGCCGGGCGCGAGCGTGCCGCGGATCCCCGTCGAGACGATCGGCCCCGACGAGGGCGTCACCTGGCCCGTGTCGACGCGGCGCGCGTCGTCGTCGAAGACCCGGATCCCCCCGAGCGACATCTCCACGGGCTCGTCGAAGCGCAGCACGACCCGCTCCGGGGACTGCTCGACGACGACGTCGTTCCCGGGGTCGGTCGAGACGAGGAGGGAGTGGGCCGCCGCGGTCGGCGCATCGACGGCGATGAGGAGGGCGGCGACCGCGACGGCCGAGACGAGGCGCCGCCGGCGCGTCCGTCGGCGGCCGGCGGTTCGCTCGGCGCTCACGCGGGGAGCCTAGCCGCGCCGCGCCGCGCGTCGTCAGGCGTCGTCGGGAGGCTGCCGCAGGCGCTTGGTCGTGCCCCGGCGGCGCTTGCTCTCGAGGCGCCGCTCGCGAGCGGCCGGCGTCGGGGACGTCGGGCGCCGCCGCCGCTCGACCCGCAGCGCGTCGCGAATCGCCTCCGCCAGGCGCTCGAGGGCCAGCTCCCGGTTTCTCGCCTGGCTGCGCTCGTCCTGGGCGACGGCGCGAAGGACGTGTCCTTTGCGGCCGTGAATGCGCGTTTTTTGCGCATCGGTGAGGGTCGCCGAGGCGTCCACGTCGAAGACGGCCTCGACTCGCGTCTCGGTCTTCTGGGCGTGCTGGCCGCCCGGGCCGCTCGAGCGCGAGAAGCGCAGCTCGATCTCGTCGAGCGGGATCGCAAGCCCGCGTCGCACCTGAATAGACTCGGGGCCCATGGCGGCGATTCTGCTCGACATCGACGGTGTTCTGCACGTGTCGGGTGAGGCCGTCCCCGGCGGAGGCGACGCCGTGCGGGAGCTGCGCGCGGACGGCCACCGTCTTCGGTTCGTCACGAACAACACCACGCGGGCGCGCGAGCGGCTCGCCGGCGAGCTTCGCGGCCTGGGGATCGACGTCGAGCCCGACGACGTCGCCACGACGCCGCTGGCGGCGGCGGGGCTCCTCGCCGGGAAGCGGGTGCTCGCGCTCACGATGGACGCCGTCCGCTCGGACCTCGCCGGACGGGTCGAGCTCGTCGACGTGCACGCCGACGTCGTGCTCCTCGGCGGCGCCGACGAGACGGACGAGACCGGCCGCGTCTTCGGCTACGAGAGCCTCAACCGGGCCTTCGCCGAGATCGAGGGCGGGGCCCGCCTCGTCTGCCTGCACCGGAACCGCTGGTGGCAGACCTCTCGCGGCCCGTTTCTCGACTCCGGCGCCTTCGTGGCCGGGCTCGAGTACGCGGCAGGGGTCGAGGCCGAGGTCGTCGGCAAGCCGAGCCGCGCCTACTTCGACGCCGCTCTCGCCGAGCTCGGGGCGACCGCGGAGGAGGCGGTGATGGTCGGGGACGACGTCGACGCCGACATCGGCGGCGCGAAGGCGGCGGGGCTCCGCGGCGTCCTCGTGCGCACGGGAAAGTTCCGGGAGGAGACCGTGGCGACCGCGGACCCGCAGCCGGACGGCGTCGTCGACTCGATCGCCGACGTGCCCGCGTTCCTCCGGGAGCGGGGCTGGTGAAAGTCGGGCTCGACGTCATCGAGATCGACCGGGTGCGCCGGGCGCTCGAGCGCTACCCGGGCTTCCGCGCGCGCTGCTTCACGGAGGCCGAGCAGGCGTACTGCGACTCGCGGCCCAACCCGGCCCAGCACTACGCCGCGCGGTTCGCCGGCAAGGAGGCGGTGGGCAAGGCGCTCGGCTTCGGCGTCGCGCGGGCGTTTGCCTGGAAGGACGTCGAGATCTCCGGGCGGCCGAAGCCGGCCGTGTCCCTCTCCGGGCGGGTCGAAGCGTGGTCGAGGCGAGGGGGCGCGGGCTCGATCGACCTCTCCATGACGCACTCGCGCGGTCTCGCCGCCGCGGTCTGCGTCGTCGACGAGGCTGGATGAGCGCGTCGAACGTGGGCCTCGAGGCCCTCTACACGGCCGAGGAGATGCATGCCGCCGAGGCGGCGTACGCGGGCCGGACGATCGAGCTCATGGAGCGCGCGGGCCGTCGCGTGGCCGAGGAGGCGCTCGGCCGCTTCCCCGATGCGCGCCGGGTTGCGGTCTGGTGCGGCACGGGGGCGAACGGCGGGGACGGCTTCGTCGTCGCGCGCGAGCTGGCCCGCGCCCGGCGGGACTGCGTCGTGCGGCTCCTGGGAGCGGAGGAGAAGGTCACCGGGGACGCGGCGGTCAACCTCGCGCGGGCGAAGCGGGAGGGCGTGGCGTTCGTCGAGGAGGCGGGGGCGGCGGATCTCGTCGTGGACGCCCTGTTCGGCACCGGGTTCTCGGGGGCACCGCGCCCGGAGGCGGCCGGCGCCGTCGCGGAGATGAACGCCGCCGAGGTCCCCATCGTCTCCGTCGACCTCCCGTCCGGCGTCGACGCGTCGAGCGGGACGGTGGCCGGGCCCGCGGTCGAGGCCGCGCTCACCGTCACCTTCCACGCGCCCAAGGTGGGCCACGCCGTCGCGCCGGGGCGGTTCCACGTCGGGCAGCTGGTCGTCGCGGACATCGGGCTCGCCCACGGCCCGACCAGGGTCCGCCGCGCGACTGCGGAGCTCCTGGACACGGTGCCGCGCCGCGGCGAGCGCGACAACAAGTACTCGGCGGGATCGGTGCTCGTCGTCGGCGGCTCCGAGGGGCTCACCGGCGCTCCCTCCATGACCGCGCAGGCCGCGCTGCGCGCCGGAGCCGGGATCGTCACCGCCTGCGTGCCCGCCTCCCTCAACGTCGTCCTCGAGCAGCGCCTCCTCGAGGTGATGACCCGCCCCTGCCCGGACGAGGGCGGGACGATGACGCCCGAGGCGGCCGACACGATCCTCGCCATGGCGGAGCGAGCGGGCGCGGTCGCCCTCGGGCCCGGCCTCGGGCGGACCGACGGCACGGTCGCCCTGGTCGAGCGCCTGCTCGAGCAGCTCGAGAAGCCCGTCGTCCTCGACGCGGACGGGCTGTGGGCCCTCACCGGTCATCTCGACTGGGTCTTCTCGCGCGACGCGCCGACCGTGCTCACGCCGCACGCCGGCGAGCTCGCGCGCCTGCTGGGCCGGCCGTCGGCCTGGGTGAGCGCGAACCGCCTCACGGCCGCCGAGACCGGGGCGGACGACGTCGGCGCCGTGCTCCTCCTCAAGGGCGCCGACACGCTCGTCGCTCGGCCTGGCCGTGGGCCGATCGTCGTCGACCTCGGCAATCCCGGGCTCGCGACCGCCGGAAGCGGCGACGTCCTCACCGGCGTCGTCGCGGCGTTCCTGGCGAAGGGGATGGAGCCCGCCGTCGCGGCCGCGGCGGCGTCCGCCGCCTGCGGCGTCGCGTCGGGCCTGGCCGCCGAGCGCAACGGCTTCGCGGGGATGATCGCGAGCGACGTCGTCGACGCACTCTCGCCGGCGCTCTCGCGGTGAGGCGATCCGAGATCACGATCGACCTCGGCGCGCTGCGCCGGAACGCGGCGCAGGTGCGGGCTGCCGTCGACCCGGCCGAGCTCTGGGCCGTCGTCAAGGCGGACGCCTACGGCCACGGCGCGATCGACGCGGCCGGCGCCTCGCTGCGAGGGGGCGCCTCCGGGCTCTGCGTCGCGACCGCGCAGGAGGGCGCCGAGCTTCGCACCGGGTTCGCGGACTTCCGGATCCTCGTCATGAGCCCGCTCGCCGACGGCGAGGAGGAGCTCGCGCGCGCCGCCCGCCTGGAGATCGCCTGCTCGACGCCCGAGATCCCGCCCGGACTGGACGTCCACCTGAAGGTCGACTCCGGCATGGGCAGGTGGGGGATGGCCCTCGAGGAGGCGCTGGCCCTCCCGCGCGAGCGCGTCGTCGGGATCATGAGCCACCTGGCCACAGCCGACGGGGAGGACGAGTCCTTCGTCCGGGAGCAGATCGAGCGGTTCGCCGTCGCGGCCGCCGCGTTCCCGGGCATCCCCGCGCACCTTGCGAACAGCGCCGCCGCCCTGCGCTTCCCCGAGGCCCGCTTCGACGCCGTACGCTCGGGCATCGCCCTCTACGGGCTCTCGCCGTTCGGGGACGACCCGGGCGCCCACGGGCTCGAGCCCGTCCTCGCGTGGCGAAGCTACGTCGCGCTCGTGAAGACGCTGGCGCCGGGCGAGAGCACCGGCTACGGCCGTCGTTTCGTTGCGGAGGCCGTGACGCGGATCGGCGTCGTCCCGGTCGGCTACGCGGACGGGTTTCGCCGCGGCCTGAGCGGGACGGAGGTCCTCGTGGGCGACACGCGCCGTCCTGTGATCGGGTGGGTGTCGATGGACGCGCTCGCCGTCGAGCTCGGCGACGAGCAGGCCGGGACGACGGTGACGCTGATCGGGGACGGCGTGCTGGCCGAGGAGCACGCGCGCGCCCTCGGGACGATCAACTACGAGATCACCACGGGTATCAATCGCGATCCCCGGCGCGCGGACCGGCGGGTGCTCGATGGATGAGCACATCAGGCGGGCCGTGGGTGTCGAGCCTGCGTGGGTCGTCGGGGGAGCGATCCGCGACGAGCTCCTCGGCCGCGAGGTCGTGGACGTCGACGTCGCCTGTGCGGACCCCGAGCTCGCATCCCGCCTCTACGCGCGCCTGACCGGCGGCGCGGTTTTTCCTCTGTCCGAGCGTCACGGCGCCTGGCGCGTCGCCTTCCGGAGCGGCAACACGGTCGACTTCGCGCCCCTGCACGGGCGGACGATCGAGGAGGACCTGGCGACCCGCGACTTCACCGTGAACGCGATCGCGCGTCCGCTCGATTCGGACGAGCTCGTCGATCCGCTCGGGGGCGAGCCCGATCTGGCCGCGGGCCGCCTGCGCGCCGTCACGCAGACGATCTTCACGGACGATCCGCTCCGGCTCCTCAGGGCCGTCCGCCTGGAGGACGAGCTCGGGCTCCGGCTCGACGACGAGACGGAGGCGCTGCTCCGGTCGGCCGCCGACCGGGTCGGCGAGCCGGCCGGGGAGCGGATCCTCGGGGAGCTGGAGAGGCTCTCGCCCGACGGCTTCCGGCGGGCCGCGGAGCTCGGGCTCCTCGAGCCCCTGGGCGGCTCGCTCGACCGCTTCGACGAGGTCGACCTCGTGGACACACCCGGGTTTCTGCTCGTCGTCGTCTTCGAGGAGAACCTGAGGCGGCTCCCCATCTCGAACGACCTGCGCCGCCTGGCCGGGACGTTGCTGCGGGCGGAGCGGCCGGCCGACGCGTCGCCGCGGACGATCCACCGCTTCCGGCGGCAGACCGAGCCGTGGGCGCTCTCCGCGCTCGCGTTCCTCGGCGCGACCGACCTCTACGAGCCGGTTCGCGGCGCGCGGGCCGCCGAGCCGCCGGAGCCGCTCCTGCGCGGCGACGACGTGCTCGCCCTCGGCGTCCCCGCCGGGCCCGAGGTGGGACGGCTGCTCGAGCTCGTCGCCGAGGAGCGTGCCGCGGGGACGATCGCCACGAGAGACGAGGCGCTCGACCTCGTCAGGCGCGAGACGGGCAAGTAACAGTCTGTTACTTGCCCGCTCTGGGACTCGATCTCATCCCGTCCGAGACCCATCTGAAACCCACCAAGTAACAGTCTGTTACTTGTGGGGTCCGCTCAGGAGCGCCACTTGATGGTGCAGCCGACGGGCGGGGTCTCCCGCACGTCCGGCTGCACCCCCGCGAGCACCGCGTCGAGCGCCGGGCGCAGGTACGGGTCGGCGCCGGCCGGGTCGGTGTGGCTCGAGTCGGGCGCCCCGCGGTAGACGAGGCGACGGGCCGCGTCGAAGACGAAGACCTCCGGCGTGCGGGCGGCCCCGTAGTCCCGCGCGACAGACTGCGTCTCGTCGTAGAGGAACGGGAAGACGAAGCCCTTCTCCGCGGCGCGCCGCTCCATGTCGCCCAGCGAGTCGCCCAGGTAGCCGGCGTTCGAGTTGACGGCGACGAGCCCCGCCCGGCCGTCGTAGTCGCGGGCGACGTCGTTGATGCGGTCCTCCCACGCGATCACGTACGGGCAGTGGCAGCACGAGAAGACGACGGCGACCGGCTTCCCGTCGTAGTCGGATAGGGAGTGCGTCTGCCCTTCGATTCCGGGAAGCTCGAACGCGGGAGCCGGGTCTCCGAGCTGCAGCGTCGCCATCTAGGCCAGGATATAGACGTGCCTGATCTCTACGACGCCGTCGGCCACGGGATGTGGGCGTACTCGCACGCCGCCTTCCGCGTCGCCGTCGTCGGTCCTGGGCGCTTCCCGCTCGAGCCGGGAACGCTCGTCGTCGTCACCCACCGCCGGGAGACCGACGTGCCCGTGCTCTCGCCGTTCCTCTACTTCGGGTCGGGCGGGACGAGAAGCCGGCCGAACCGGCTGCACTTCGCCGCGCGCGACGACATGTTCCTGCCCGGGTTCTTCGCGGGCTTCCCGCCCGAGCTCCCGCTGCGCGCGCGGCGGCTCCTCTACCCGCTGAGCGTCGCAAGTGGGCTCGCGCGCGTGAACGTCTACCCGATCCGGAGCGCCAGCGTGGCGCGGCTGGGCGAGGTGCTCGCCGCCCGTCCGGACGCGCCGCTCGCCGACCTCCTCCCGGGTGACGCGGCCGCAGGCTTCTCCGGTCGGGCGGCCGCCCTCGGCCTGCCGCAGCCCGCGCGCGCGGGCGACGTGCTCCGCGGCGGGTACGCCGATCTCCTCTGGCGGGCGGTGGAGGCCGGGGACCTCGGCGACGGCCTCGAGGACTTCTGGAGCGCGCGGGCCGCGCGGGCGGCCGCGGACTTCCGCACGCTCGTGGAGATCGTGCGCGACCGGAAGATCCTCATCGTCTTCCCCGAGGGGCGCCCGTCGCCCGACGGCGAGATCGGCCCGGTCCGGCCCGGCGTCGGCGCGCTCGTCCGGCGGGGCCGCCCGCCCGCCGTCCGCCCGCTCGCGCTCGCGTACGACCCGCTCGGACCCGGGCGCACGCGGGTCCACGTCGCGCTCGGCGAGCCGATCGAGCCTCCGGCGGAGGACGTCGAGGAGACGATGCTCGGACTCATGCGCGTGACGATGCCGCTCACGTGCGGCCAGGTGGCCGCCGACGGGCTCGAGCGTGGAGCCGAGGCCGACCCCGTCGCGCTCCTGGGCGAGCTCGCGGACGCGGTCGAGGCGGCCCGCGAGGAGGGCAGGCCGATCGAGCCGGACCTCGCGACGCCCGAGGGCCGCCGCCGCCGCCTCGCCGAGGCGCTCGCGGCGGCGCCGAGCCACGCCGCGCAGCTTCCGTTCCTGGCCCGCGAGTATGCGAGCGCCCGGCCCGCGCGGACCGAGACGCGCTAGGTGTGCTCCTGCGCCGCCTCGCGCCTCCGGCCCAGGAGGCGGGGGAAGGCAGGGCTCACGAGGATCGCGCCCATGATCGTCACGGGCAGCACAGCGAGCGCATGCATCGTGATCACGTAGGCCGTCGCCTTGTCGGTGGGGATGTCGATCCCCTTCGCGGCCAGGAGCGTCAGGTAGTCGAACGTGCCGATGCCGGCCGCCGTCGCGGGCACGGCGAGCGCGAGGTTGCCGATGCCCTCCAGGAGGAAGTAGGCACCGAGCGGGAGGCCGAGGTGGAACGCGTACTCGCCGACGATCCAGTACATGGCCACGTCGGCGAGCCACATGCCGGCCGAGGTCCCGAAGATCGCGACCAGGCGCCTGCGGCCACGGAAGGCGCCGAGCCCGTCCACGAAGTGGGCCGCCGCCCGCGTGAAGCGCGTGTGCCAGCGAGGCGGGAGGCGGCGCGTCGCGCGCCAGGCAAAGCGCTCGGCGCGGTCGGGGTCGCGGGCGGCGAGGGCGACGAGGCCGACGCCGAGGGCGGCGCCGGCCGACAAGGCGATCCCGGTGAGGAGCATCGGGCCGCCCTCGCCGATGGCGAGCGCGCCGAGGAGGATCCAGGTCGAGAGGATGACGCCGTCGAGGAGGCGCTCCGCGAACAGCGTGCCCGCGCTGACGAAGACCGGGACGTGCCGCTCGCGCATCGACTCGATGCGGAGCAGGTCGCCGCCGCGGGCGGGGAGGATGTTGTTGGCCCCGCGCCCGACCGCGACCGACGAGAAGAGCTTGCGCGTCCCGATTCGGTAGCCCGCGCCCCCGAGGAGGTAGCCCCAGCGGACGGCCATGATGACGACGTTCGCGACGACGAGGGCGAGCGAGGCGAGGATCGTCCACGGGGGCAGGGAGGTGATCTCCTGCCAGGCGAGCTTGAGGTCGACCTCGCGCAGGAAGAGCCAGAGGAACGCCGCGGTCGCGGCCGTTCCGATGCCGATGCGGACGAGATGCCTGCGCCAACCGCTCATGGGAGCAGCACCGCTCGAAGGGGCACTGACCGGTAAGTATGCGTGCTCGAGTGGGACGGCGGCGTGATCACGGGCAGCGATTCTCCGGTCGCCGGGAGGTCGCGATCGGCCTCGGCGTGTATGCGGTGTACCTCCTCGCCAGCCGACGCAAACGTCGCGAGGCGGGGCGGCTCCAGGCCGCGCGGAACGCCGAGAGCGTCGTCGCACTCGAGCGGCGGCTCGGCCTCCACGTCGAGCCGGCGCTCCAGGAGCTGATGCTGCCCCACCGGCGTCTCCTCGGCGTCCTCAACGTCGCCTACGTCGTCTCGAACGCGAGCCTCACCGTCGGCTGGCTGATGCGCCTCTACGCGAGGCGTCATCCCGAGTTCCACCGCTTTCGGCGCGCGGCCGTGCTCACGACTCTCATCTCCCAGCCCATCTTCGTGCTCTTTCCCTGCGCTCCCCCGCGCTCCCTCGACCACATGGTGGACACGATCGCCGACGTCAGCGGGGTCGATCTCGACAGCGGCGTCGTCGCGCAGCTGTACGACCCGCTCGCGGCGATGCCGAGCATCCACGTCGCGTACGCGGTCGTGACCGCGGCGGGAATCGCGAACGCGAGCGCGAGCCCGGCGCTGCGCCGCCTCGCGCCGGCCTACCCACCCCTCGTCGCTGCGGTCGTCTTCGTCACGGCCAACCACTACGTCCTCGACGCCGTGGCCGGAGCGGCCGTGGGGGCGCTCGCGCTCCGCCTCGCCCGCAGCTAGTGCAGCCCCTCGCCCACGGCGACGATCCCGCTTGCGACCATGACGACGGCGGTGAGTCCGACGGCCGCCGGGCCGGGGCGCCGCACCGACAGAGCCGTCGCGCCGATCGCCAGCAGGGCGAGCAGAAAGAGCCACATGGGCTCGACCCCTCGGAATCGTTCCTCGGCGGGCAGGTAGTACGGGTCGAACGCAAGGGCGCGGCAGAGCGGAAAGGCCGCCGCGGCGATCGGCAGCGCCCGGAAGGGCGTGCGACCGCTCAGCGCCGCGGTCTGAGAGGGCGCGAGCACGCCGAGGACGAGGGCGACCCCGCCGGCGATGAGGACGGACACCGGCACGAGGAAGAACAGGCCGTCGAGCGGCGGTCCCTCGCCGGGGTCGTCCCCGAGCGACAAGAGTCCGACCGCGACCGCGAGCTGGTAGAGGCTCCCGGCGACGAGGACGACCAGGGCGGCTGCGACGAGCCGGCGAGCCGCGCTCACGCGCGTCGCTTCCGTCGGGCCGTGAGTCGCGACAGCGTGCCGGGGAGCGCGGCCTGGAGAACGCCGGCGAGCCGGTAGGGGCCGTGGACGAACGACTCCCGGCGGTCCCGCTCCACGGCGCGGAGGATGACCTCGGCGACCCGCTCGGGCTGGAGGACGAGGCGGTCGAGCCGCGTGCCGCGCAGCCGCTCCTGCGGAAAGCCCTCCGTGCGCACGGGCCCTGGATTCACCGCGTGGACGCGGATCCCCCGCGGCGCGAGCTCGCGGCCGACCGAGCGTGCGAACGCGAGCTGGGCGTGCTTCGAGGCCGCGTAGGGGCCGCGCGCGCCGCTCGCCGCGTAGACGCCGGCCACCGAGGCGACGACGACGAGGTCGGACGGCGCAGCCGCCTCGAGCAGGGGTAGGAAAGCGCGCAGCGACCAGACGTTCCCCAGGTAGTTGGTGCGGATCACCTCCTCGATCCGCGCCGGCGGGAGGTCGAGGAAGCCGCCGCCGGCGGGGATGCCCGCGTTGGCGACGAGGAGATGGACCGCGGCGTGGCGCGAGGCGACGCGCGCGGCCACCGCCTCCACCTGCTCGCGGTCGCCGACGTCGCATGGCTCCGCCTCGCCGCCGATGTCGGCCGCGACCCGCTCGAGCCGCTCGCGGCCTCGTGCGAGGAGGACGCAGCGCCACCCGCGCGCCGCGAGCAGGCGGGCCGTGGCCTCGCCGATCCCCTTCGAGCCGCCCGTGACGACGGCGACTCGTGCGGCAGCGGGGGACGTGTTCACGCGGGCGAGACTAGACTGCCCGCGCCGTGACCGCCTCCTCCGACCGCTTCGCCGGCAAGACCGGGCTCGTGCTCGGCGTGGCCAACCGCCGCTCGATCGCCTGGGCGATCGCGCAGAAGCTCGCCGAGGGCGGAGCGCAGCTCGCGTTCACCTTCCAGGGCGATCGGATCGAGAAGAACGTCCGCGAGCTCGCCGAGTCCGTGTCGTCGCCGCTCGTCGCCGAGTGCGACGTGCGCGACGACGGCAACCTCGCGAGTGTCTTCGCCGAGGCGGGAGAGACGTTCGGCGGCAAGCTCGACCTCCTCGTGCACTCGGTCGCCTTCGCTGACACGCGCGACCTCGAGGGGCGGTTCACGGACACGCCGCGCGAGCGCTTCTGGCTCGCGCTCGACGTCTCCGCCTACTCGCTCGTCGCGAGCGCGCGGCTCGCGGAGCCGCTCATGGAGGCCGCCGGCGGCGGCTCGATCATGACCATGACGTACCTCGGCGGCGAGCGGGCCGTGCCGCACTACAACGTCATGGGCGTGGCCAAGGCCGCGCTCGACGCCTCCGTCCGCTATCTCGCCTGGGACCTCGGCCTAAAGAACATCCGCGTGAACGCCGTCTCGGCCGGGCCCGTGCGCACGCTGGCCGCGCGCTCGATCGCCGGCTTCCCGACCATGGAGGCGATCGTCGAGGAGCGCGCCCCGCTCCACCGGCCGATCTCCGCCGAGGACGTGGGCGAGGCGGGCGCCTTCCTCCTCTCCGACGAGGCGGCCAACATCACCGGCACGACGCTCTACGTCGACTCCGGCTACCACGCGATGGGCATGTAGAGGTCCCGTCGGGCCGTCTGGAGCGCGCGCGGAACGGCCACGCAGGCGACGGATTCGGACCCGCGACCTCCGGTGTGACAAGCTGAGTCGGGCACAACGACGGCAAGGGAGTTGGAGGATGTTCGCACCGCGGCCAATCCGTAGTTGGCCGCACGCGTGGTTGGTGCACTTCCCCGATTGCCGAGTACAGGTGCCGTGGGATGCTGGCGGCGGCTCTCGAGGGAGGTGAGAGTTGTGTCCCAGATTGTCAGTCCCAGTGGCGAGCAAGAACGTTCGCTCACGAAGCGCGCCCCGCTGATCGAGCTCGCCGGTGTGGAGAAGGTCTATCGGATGGGAAAGCTCGACTACCGCGCGCTGCGCGGCGTCGGACTCTCAATCGGTGCCGGCGAGATGGTCGCCGTTGTGGGCCCGTCGGGGAGCGGGAAGACGACGATCCTTAATCTGATCACAGGGATCGATCGGCCGACAGCAGGGCAGGTGACGGTCGACGGACAGCGGCTGGACGAGATGAGCGAGGAGCAGCTGGCTGTCTGGCGGGGCTCGAATGTCGGGATCATCTTCCAGTTCTTCCAGCTCCTGCCGACGCTGTCGGCGCTCGAGAATGCGGTGTTGCCGCTCGACTTCGCGCGGCGCGGCTCGAAGCGCGAGCGCTTCGAGCGCGCGCGGCGAAACCTCGAGCTCGTGGGGCTCGGCGACAAGCTCGACCACCTCCCAGCCGAGCTCTCGGGCGGCGAACAGCAGCGGGTCGCGATCGCGCGCTCGCTCGCGGCCGACCCGAAGCTTATCGTCGGCGACGAGCCGACCGGCAACCTCGACAGCGTCACCGCGGAGGAGATGTTCGAGCTGCTCTCGCGGCTGAACGGCGAGGGGAAGACCGTCGTCTACGTAACGCACGACCGCGAGCTTGCGGGACGCGCGGGACGCGTCGTCACCATCCGCGACGGCGTCGTCGTCGCCGGCTGAGGTGGCACGACGGTGTCGGCGCTGCTGCGCAAGTCGATCACCGACCTGACCCGCCGGAAAGCGCGGGCGCTCTTCTCGATCCTGACGCTCGCGCTTGCCGTCGCGAGCGTCTCGATCTTCGCCGTGCCCGAGCTGATCGACCGCTCGATGCAGTCGGAGGTACGGGCCGAGCGGCTCGCGAACCTGACGGTGTCGACGAGACCCCTGCTCCTCTCCGCTGCTCAACTCGCCTCGCTCGCGTCGCTCCCCAACGTCGAGGGGGTCGAGGCGCGGAGCGGCGTCGAGACGCGAGTGTACGTGGGCGAGCGCCGCGCGCCCGCTGTTGTCATCGGCGTCCGAGACTTCGCCCACCAGGCGGTCGACGTCGTCCGCGTCACCTCCGGCGCCACGCCCGAGCGAGACGAGGTCCTCGTCGACATGCAGGACGCGAACCAGGGCCTGTACGAGGGACGCACCGGCGACGTCGCTCGCATCGTCGGCCCGAGCGGCGCGGAGGGGAGGCTGCGGATCAGCGGCGAGGCCCTGAACCTCGGCGGCGGCCGGCAGGTCGCGGACGACGACGTCGTCGTCCTCTACGCGACCGCAGAGACCGTCGACGCGCTGAGTGGCGAGCCGGGGTACGGCGAGCTTGCCTTCCGGCTCCGCGATACGCGTGCGGCCTCGGTCGCGAGGACTATCGAGGCGGTGCGCGCGTCGCTTGCGGGCATGCCCGGCTTCACGGGCTTCTCGGGCCTGCCCGAGGTCCGCGCGCCCGGTGACTGGCCGGGCAAGGAGGACGCCGACACCTTCGTCGACTTCTTCGGCGTGATCACGCTGCTGGCGCTCCTCTCGGCGCTGGTTCTGATCTCCAACACGATGACGACGCTCGTCTCCGAGCAAACCGGGGAGATCGGGATCATGCGGTCGCTCGGCGCCCGCCGTCGGCAGGTCGCTCTCGTCTACCTCAAGACGGCGCTGCTGCTCGGTGCCACAGGCAGCCTGGTAGGAATCGCGCTCGGCATCCTACTCTCGAACCTGCTCGCCTCGTTCTTCGGCTCGACCTTCTTCGCAATCGACGTCGGCTTCGGCGTCGACCTGACTGTCGCCGCCGGCGCGGCCCTGATCGGCGTGCTCGGGCCGGGGCTCGCCGCACTGCCTGCAATCCGGCGCGGTACCCGCGTCGACCTGCGGGAGGCGCTCGAGTCGACCGGCTCCGCGGTCGGCAGCCAGGACGCCGGTGACCGGCTCCTGCGGCGTGTCCGCATCCTGCCGCGGACGATGCAGATCGGCCTGCGCGGGGTCGGCAGGCGCAAGCGGCGGACGCTGGCGACGGCCCTCGTGGTCGCGCTCGCCGTAGGCAACCTGCTCGCGATCATGGGGTTAGCGGCGGCGGCGACCAACGCCACGCGCGCAGCCTGGGGCGAGCACATCGAGGAGATCCGCATCTGGACAGGCGGGGGCAGGCCCTTCGACGAGCGCGCCGCCCAGGCGATCCGCTCGACGCCCGGAGTCGCGCAAGCGCAGCCGGCGCTCGTCAACGACGTCGAGCTCGCCGGCGAGGAGGCGTTCGTCTGGGGGGTGCCGCGCAAGCCGCTCATCCGCTTGGACACAATCGGCGGGCGCTGGTTCGCGGCCGCCGAGGAGCAGGCACGCGACCGGGTCGCCGTGATCGAGCGCAATCTGGCCGTGCGCACCGAAACGGAAGTCGGCGACCAGGTGACGCTCGCGACCGCAGGCGGGGCAGCCCGCTTCCGCATCGTCGGGATCGCAGACAACCAACAGGAGGACGGCACCGTCCTGTTCGTGCCGCTCACGACGCTTCGCTCGGTGCTTCGCGAGCCCACGGGAGTGAGCACCTACTGGATCAAGACGACCGCGCCCGAACACGCACTCATCGATGGAACGTTCACCCGACTCGAGGACCGGCTCAACGCGCTCGGCTACCAGATGGGGGGCGAGATCACGTACGTCGAAGAGCAAAACGAGGTCGCCGCGAATCGCACGATCACGACAACGATCGCCGTCTTCGGGCTGCTCATCGTGGCGATCAGCATGGTCGCGCTCGCGAACGCGATCACGATGAGCATAATCGAGCGCACGCGTGAGATCGGCATTCTCCGTTGCCTCGGCGCGCGGGCGCGCGACGTCCGCCGGATCTTCGCGACCGAGGGCGTCGCGCTCGCGCTCGCCGGCTGGCTGCTCGGCATCCCGCTCGGCTACGCGCTCGACCGCTTCCTCGTCTGGCTCGTCTGGGAGGTCGTCGAAGTGCGCATCGAGTTCGTGTTCCCGCTCTGGAACGTCGTCCTCGCCCTCGTCGGAACGGTCGCGCTCGCTCTCCTGATCATGCTGCTGCCGATCCGCCGCGCCGTCCGCTTCCGGCCGGGCGACGCGCTCCGCTACGCCTGAGGGCCGGCCAACGCGCTACATCGCCCCGCAGGGAACGCTCCGCGAGACAATCGCACACCCGAGCTGCCCGAGCACTCGGGTTCGGCGCCGGATAGCCGCGAGGGACGCTGCCTCCACCATCGCGTGGCCGACGCTCCCTAGACCCGCAAGCCGGGATTTCGCCCAACCGGGCCCGCCAGCCTGCTGAAACGCGCGCTTCTCGAAGTCCTGGCGGCGAAAGGTCGAGGCGTCAGCGGGCCCAGCGGATCAGCACCTCGCTCGCCCGCTCGAGCCCGCGCCGGTGGACGAGCTCGGCGAGCGCGGCCGCGGCGGCCTGCGGACGACGACCGCCGAGGCCGGCGAGGCACGCGAGGACGGCGTGCGCCTCCTCGAAGCCGACGTCGGGGAGCTCGCCGCAGTAGCGCGCGTGCCAGCGCAGCGCCGCGCGCCTGAACCGCCCCGGGTCCTCGACGAGGAGGAGCACGATCTCGAGCGCATCCGGGAGGCTCACCCAGTCGAGCTCGGCGGCCGCCGCGAGGGCCGTGGGCGCGCTATGCGTGTCGAGCGCGCGGCGGAGACGACCGTAGGCGGAGCCCTGCGAGGTCACGAACAGATGTTCGCACAGCCTCGCGGGCGGGTTCTAGCCCCGCGGCCGCGGTCGGGGGCTCAGGCGGAGACGAAGGTGTGGGCCGGGTAGACCTCGAGCGGCGCCTCGATGCCGAGCTCCTGGAGGACGGGCATCAGAGTGTCGCCGAACCGCTGGACGGCCTCCTCCGACTCCCAGACGTCCACGATGCGAAAGCCGCCCTCGGCTTCCCCGGCGGTGTGGACGAGCAGGCCCTCGGCGGGCCAGTCTGCGGGCGACTCCAGCCGTGTCTTGCCGCCCGTCACCCTGCGGACAGCCTCCTCGTAGCTCTCCTGCGTCAGCCCTGATGAACGACCACGACCGCCACGCTGCCTCCTTGGAATGTGGGTCTCGGGCGCGGGAGTCTACAGAGCCGTGGCTGGGTTCCTACCAGGAACTTCGCGACCGCCCGGCCGTCTAAGCGGTTGCGAGTCACCACGGTCGCTCCTCGCTGGCTATCGCCGGAGCACTCGTCCTGGCCTTGCTCAGCGCCTGCGCCTCGTACACGCCCGCGGCTGTCGAGACCCGAGCGCAGCTGCCTTCGTGCGGCGAGTACGAGAACAGGAACGAGCCGGTCTCACTCGACGAACGAAGGAAGAACCGCTGCATCCTGGACGCCCTCGATCGAGGTCGACCGGCGGAGCTCATCAGGACGCTGTACGGGGAGGACGCCGGCCCGTACATCGAATACGTGCGCGTCCTGGGGGCCGACCGCGTGGAAGTGTTCGTCGACGCGACCCGCGACACCGAATTGGCCACTGAGGACCAATGGACCCGCTGGCTATGCCACGACCTGCGCGAGACCAACCGAAGCCTTGAGCAGGTCGGCTGCCGAGAGATCCCGCTCGATTCCGAGTCCTAGCGTCGCTTCCAGATCCGCCCGGCCCTCGCTTGCCGCTGGCAGAACCCGATCGCGGGCTACAGAGTCGAGCCTGGCGCCGTGCGTGGCTCCACGACTCGGCCTGCCTTGGGTCAGGTCCCGCCCGGCCTTGCCGCGTCCCAGAGAAAGTAGACCAGCACTCCGATGAGTGGGACGACGAGCAGGACGACGAGCCAGAAGACCTTGCCGCCGAGTCCGAGATCGCGGCGGCGGATGACTCGGACGGCAACGAGCAGCCACACGAAGATCCACATGACGAGCGCCGCGGCGACGAGTCCCGTCCCCGGGGTGTACGCAAGTGGCGTCACGTCGGCCGGAAGCCTACTGGGCGCCCTCGGCCGGCCACGGCAGCGCGACCGAGAAGTGCGCGAAGCAGGCCTCGAGGACGGGGGTGCCGGTGATGTCGCGACCGGGGACGAGCTCCGGCTCTCCCGCCCGGACGCTCTCGAGCCCGTCGGCGATCTCGGCCAGGAGCCCGACCTCGGCGATGACGTGCTCGCAGTGGTGCGTCGTGATCAGGCGGATTCCGTCGGCCAGGTCGGCGAGCCGACGCGTCGACGCGACGAGGGCGTCGAGGTCGGAGTCGTCGAACTGCGCGTAGATGGCGCCCGCGTTGATCGTGTCGGCGCCGAAGAGGAGGCCCTCCCGCTCCTCGAGCAGGCAGATGCCGTCGGGGCTGTGCCCGGGCATGTGCAGGACGGTCAGGACGCGGCCGCCAAGGTCGATGCGGTCGCCGTCGCCGAGCGTGGCCGTCGCCCGGCTCGGCGGGATCGTCCAGGCCGCCGGGTCGAAGTCGGCCGGGAACGGCCGCGGGATGCTGTCCGCGTTCAGGACGCCGAAGTACTCCGCGTCGAGCTCGACGAAGCGGTCGAGGAAGTCGAGGCGCCGGGCGCAGAAGTCGAGGTAGGCCTCGAGCCTGGGCCGCGGGAGCTGCTCGGCGATCAGCGGCGCCCCGATCTCGTGGATGGCGATCTCGTCGAACTCGCGGTTCCCGCCGACGTGGTCGAAGTGGTAGTGCGTGTTGACGACGCTCACCGGCCGGTCCGTGAGGCTCTCGGCGAGAGGACGGATGGGCAGGAACCCCATGCCCGTGTCGAGGAGGACGGCCCGGTCGCTCCCCGCCACGAGCCACGTGCAGACGTGGCCGGGCTCGGCCAGGAGCCAGACGCCGGGCACGACCTCCCGGGTCGTGAACCAGTCGAGGCGGACCTCGGTCGAGGCGGGGCTCGCCGTCATCTCGCCGCGACCATCGAGAGCATCTCGAAGACGACGTTCGCGGCGAGGAGCGCGGTCACCTGGCCGGGCCCGTCGTACTGCGGCGCCACCTCGACGACGTCGAACCCGACGAACCGCAGGCCGGCGACGGCGCGCAGGTACTCGAGCGCCTGGAAGCTCGTCGGCCCCCCGACCTCCGGCGTGCCGGTGCCGGGGCAGAAGGCGGGGTCGACGAAGTCGACGTCGAAGGTGAGGAACGTCGGGCCGTCGCCGACGCGGGCGCGGACACGCTCCCCGAATGCCTGCGGGTCGAGCGCGGCGAGCTCGACCCACGGGATCGCCTCGACGCCGAGGTCCGCGGAGATGGTCTCGTCCGCCTCGCTGTAGAGCGGCCCGCGCATTCCCGCCTGGATCACGCGCCCCGGCTCGATCAGTCCCTCCTCGATCGCCCGCCGGAACATCGTCCCGTGGCCGTGCGGGAGCCCGTAGTAGAGATCCAGCACGTCGGTGTGCGAGTCGAGGTGGACGAGGCCGAGGGGCCCGTGGACGCCGGCGATGGCCCGAAGCTCCGCGAGGGTAACCGAGTGGTCGCCGCCCATGCCGATCGGGACGACGCCCGCCTCTGCGATCGGGGCCACGAACGCCTGCATCCGCGCCAGCGTCTCCTCGATGTAGCCGGGCGCGGTGGGGGCGTCACCGTAGTCCACCGTCGAGAGGGCGCCGAAGACCTGCACCCGCTGGACCGGGTTGTAGGTCCGGATCATCCCCGAGGCCGACCGGATCGCCTCGGGCCCGAAACGCGCGCCGGAGCGGAACGACGTGCCGCCGTCCCAGGGCAGCCCGTAGACGGCGCACTCCACGCCGGCGAGGTCCTTCACGTACGGGAGCCGTGCGTACGTGCGAGGGCCGGTGAACCGCGGCGCCTCGAGCGCGTCCCAGGGCTCGTAGATCGTCACGGCCGCGCGGGTCGGGGCCGCTAGTCCTCGAGCGCGCGGCCGAGCCAGTAGAGGAAGAGCAATCCGACGAGGGCGCCCACGCCGAGGACGAAGGCGTAGACGACGATCACCCAGAAGGTCTCGATCGACATGGGACGAGTATCGCACCCGTCGCCGCAGCGCGGGGCTCAGGCCGCCGGGACCGCCTGCCCCTTCAGGTGCTCGCGCCAGCCCAGGAGGATCCCGTGAACGCCGGCCGCGCCGATGATCGGCCCGTCGGGAACCGGCAGCGAGACCGGGTGGAGGATGAACGGCCGGGTCTGCGGGCCGCCGATGCCTCCGTGAAACGAGATGAGCTCCTCGAAGGCGCAGCCCTCGTCGAGCTCGGGGTCGTAGAAGCTCCCGACCATGACGTCGGCGACGTGGGCGAAGCCGTCCGTGCGCCGGAGGTGCTGCGCCGCGGTCGGGGAGAAGGCCACGAGGGGGTCGTCCCCCTCGACGCGGTCGTCGTCGAGGTAGCGGGCGCCGGTCGCCCCGAGGACGACGGGGCCGTGCTCCTCGGAGCGGACGAGGACCCAGCCGACGTGCTCGTGCCCGCGTAGGGCGGGGAGGAGGTCGGGGTGGCGCTCGTCGAGCTCCTCCATCGTGAGTCGCCTCGGCTCCTCCATCAGGTACACGAGCCCGAGGTTGCCGGAGCCGAGGACGACGGCCTCGCGGTCGGAGACGTCGTTCTTGGGGCGCTTCCGCTTCTCGCCGCGGCCGGTGGCCTCGGTCAGCGCATGGCCGACCATGGAGTCCTGCTCGTCGCCGCCGGCGATCTCGGTGACGTTCCCGCTCGTGAGCGAGCGCTCGACGAGGTCGTCGAGGCCGTAGCCGTTGCGCTGCTTGAACGTGGCGCCCTGCGTCTGCCCGTGGTCGGAGAGGACGACGATCTCGTACGGGCGGGCGGCGTAGCGGCGGGCGCGGTCGATGCGGCCGAAGTGCTCGTCGAGCTTTCGCAGCGCCTCCAGCGTGTCCTGGCGCTCGAGCCCCGAATGGTGGGCGACCTCGTCGTAGCTCGAGAAGGTCGCGTAGACGGCGGGACGCCCCTTCATCATGTCCGTGAGGACGCCGTAGACGATCAGGTCGCGGACGACGACGCACATCGCGGCGCGCATGAAGGGGTACAGGCCGCCGCGGTGCCCGCGCGGGCGAACGTCGCGCCGCCGCTGGCGCGCCGACGCCGAGATCTCGAGGATCACCTCCCAGACGAAGAGGACGAGCGCCCTCGTGACGTTGAACCCGTTCGAGAAGAACGCGCGGTAGCCCGGGTTCGCCTTCTTCTCGGCCTCGAGCTTGCTGACTGTCAGGATCATGTGGTCGGCCTCGCCGGACAGGAGGTTGCCGCGGCTGGCGCCCCCGTCCCGCAGCAGCCCGATCCCCGTCGCATGGCGGCGCTCGATCTCGGCGCAGTCGGGCGGGGCCGAGCAGGTCATGAGCGTGCCGGTTTCCTTCTCGACCCAGCGGAAGGCGGCGATGTCCTCGTTCGACCCGAGCAAGATCCCCGCCTGGCTGGCGCCCGTCTGGGAGGAGAGGTCGGGCTCCCACTCGGCGAGGGTGTGCATGTCCTCGGCGAGCCAGCGCGCCATCGTCGGCGCGTTGCCGTCGCGCACGGCGTTGCGGAGAACCGGGAGCGCGAGGCCGTCGATCTCGAGGAAGACGATCCCCGGCTCGGCCGTCTCGATCCGCTCGCCCGACCGGTGCGCGAGGCGCTGGATCACGCGGATGCTGTACGTGTCGTCGTCGTTCGCGCCCACCATCACCTGGAGGACGATGCTGACCGCGGCGGCGACCAGGGCGACGAGCAGCGCGGCCCAGAAGGAGTCGAGCGTGATGGCCCCGTCGGTGAGCGCGTCGGCGGCGAGCAGGATCCCCGCGTCGGCGACGAGGACGAGCAGGAACCCGGTGAGGAGCATGAACGGGAGCCGCAACGCGGCGATCAGCGGCGGCAGGAGGGCGTTCAGGACGGCGACGATCGCCGCGACGAGGAGGGCCCCCCAGAAGCCGTCGACGTGCGCGCCGGGGACGATCCCCGCCGCCGCGAGCAGGGAGAGAGCCGAGATGATCCACGCGAGGATCAGGCGCGCAGGGCGGATCTTGGGGCGCTCGGGCTTCCAGGCCGGCGCCTCCCCGTAGCTCGCTCGTGGGCTCGTCGCGGACATGGGGGCGCCCACCCTACTCCTCCTCCGCCGGGCTCGTCTCGTTCTTGTCACGGCGGAAGCGGCCCAGGCGTCCTTCCCCGGACTTCATCTCCGCGCGCTTCGCCTCGCGCTTGGCCGCCCGCTGCTGCTTCTCCTCGGCGACCTTTCCTTTCGCGTCGGCGTAGGACTGGCCGATGAGCAGCTTCCCGCCGGTCCAGCCGAAGACCCAGATCACGAGAACCACGGCGAAGAGGACGTTCCAGGCGGTCGTGATCAGCTGCTGCGCCGTCGAGTAGTCCACGGTGGTGCTCTCGGGGACGCCGCAGCACGTGCTGAGGGCCAGGGCGTTCGTGGCCTGCGTGATCCCGATCGCGCCGGGGGTCACCGAGACGACGTTCGCGAGCGAGCCGGAGCCCGTCACCCACATGACCGACTCGAACGTGACGGGGATGGCGAAGGCCGCCAGGAAGATCGCGATCACGAGCAGCTTGCAGAGCCAGGAGAGGAACGACGGGAAGAAGACGCGCGTGAAGTACCGCCTCGGCTGCGAGAGGATGACCCCGCCCTTCTTCGCCTGCGCCCAGAGCTTCTTCACCTGCTTCCAGAAGATCCGGCCGAGCAGGACGACGAGGAAGATGCCGCCGCCGACGATGAGGAGCGCGGCCGCCGGGTGGTCGGTGAGGTTGCCGAGGTTCTGGTCGAAGGAGCCCGGGACCGAGAGGAAGAGGTAGAGGTAGACGAACGTCCCGGCGATCGTGAAGAAGATCTTCTGGACGAGGTAGGCCGCGAAGGCGCCGGCGAACTTGCAGGAGGGGATGATCGCCACGAAGAGGAAGAGCGTGACGAACGTGCCGATGTTCGCGGGCAGGAAGCCGTTCATCGCGACGCCGACGGCGTAGGCGGTCAGGATCGGCATGAAGGAGGCCTCGCCCGGGTAGGCGGCGCTGAGGATGCCGTAGTACGAGACCGCGGCGAAGAAGGTGACGCCGGTCTGGGCGAGCAGCCCGCCGATGATGTAGCCCGGCGGGACCTCCTTGATCTGGTCCCACAGGTCCTGGAGCCAGCCGATGACGTCCACGCCGGCGAGGTGGAGGATCACGACGACGACCAGGACTCCGGCGATCCACGCGCCGACCTTGATGAGCCTCCTGCGGCGCGACGGGTCGTTGAAGGGCAGAACCCGGGACGGGCGCTCCGCGACGGCCTGCGAGCTCATCGGCTCAGCCGGGTGACGGTGCGGGCTCGCCGACGTCCGGAGGCGGGCGCTCTCCCTCCGTCTCGCGTGCGGCTGCGGCTCGCGCGCGCGCGAGGTCGGCCGAGATGTGCACGCCTGCCGACGTGAGCGGGGCGGCGAGCACGAGGCCGAGCATGCCGAAGAGGCTGCCCGCTCCGATGGTGACGATGAGGACGACGAGCGGGTTGAGCCCGAGCGTCGCTCCGTAGGCGATCGGCTGGACGACCTGCTGCAGCGCGCCGTTCGCCAGGATCACGATCACGATCATGATGATCGCATCCGTGCTGCCCTCGGCGCCGAGCGTGATCACCACGGCGAACGCGCCCGCGAAGAACGCGCCGATATACGGGACGTAGGCGCAGACGAACGTCACGACGGCGATCGTCCCGGCGAGCGGGACGCCGAGAACGAGCGCTCCGAGCCCGACGAGGATGCCGTTGTAGGCGGCCACGATCGTCACGCCGGCGAAGTAGCGCTGGAACGACGTGATCACGTCGTCCGTGATGGTCCTGGCGACGGGCCGCGGGATGCCGGCGTGGACCTCGACCCAGGATCTGAGCGAGGGGCCGTCCTTGAGGAGGAAGAAGAGGCTGAGGAGGAAGAAGGAGAGGCCGAGGGCGAGCGACGTGAGGTTCCCGATCCCGGTGACGAGGCCGTTGATCAGCTTGGACAAGACGTCGGGGACGTCGCTCTTTGCGCTGTCGCTCGCGCTCTGGGCGCCGGACGAGCTCACGCCCGTGTCCTCGAGCCAACCCTGGATCTTGTCGGCGGCCGACGACGCATCCGTCGACATGTCGTCGACCTGGGAGACGATCCCACCGATGACGAGGACGCCGACGAGGACTCCGATGGTGAGCAGGAGGAGGAGCGCGATCCCGGCGCCGCCCGCCCTCCCCACACGGTGCTGCGCGAGCCAGCGGACGAATGGAAGGGTCACGCAGGCGACGACGAACGCGGCGATCACAGGGAGCGTGATCGTCGACGTCGCGCCCACGAGCCAGACGGCGCTGAAGAGCAGGAGGATCACGCCCACGAGGAGCCAGGCGGCCAGCCCGGCGTCCCGTAGCCACCTCGGCGCCGAGAAGACCGCGCTCAGCTGCCCGAGCTGCTCCTCGTCGAGCTGGACGACCGGGGGCTCTTCATCGTTCTCCCGCCGACGCGAGGATCCGCCGTCGTCCTTGTCCTTCTGGAATCTCCGCATCTTCATGCGCCCGCTCCCAAGTGGCGTGAAGGGCTCACACTAATCGGCCTCCCGGACAGCGATTACGCCGGTCGTCAGGGCACCGAGGCGCCGGGCGAGATGGGCTCCACGTGGAGCCTGAGGCCGTCGACCTCGGCGATCCTCACCGTCTCGCCCACGTCGGCGCCCGCGTCGCAGATCGCCTGCCAGAGCTCGCCGTGGACACGGACCTGGCCTGCCGGCCGGCAAGGGGAGACGACCTGCGCAGTCGCGCCGACCATCGCCTCGGCGCCCGTTCGCGCGCGCCGCCTCCGCGCCAGGCGCAGGCCCCACACGATCTCGACCGCCTCACCGGCGATGCCGGCGAGGAGCACGAGAATGCTCCACGGCATCGGCACGACGAGGAACGCGAGGAGAAGTGCGATGAGGAGGATCATCCGGACCTGAGCGTACTGCGGCTCGGCGGCACACGGGGCAAGGGATCCTCGTAGAATCTCCAGCCCGGGAGACACACCTCGGGCTGAGGCGGCGCAACAGAGCTGACACACCGGTTCCCGGACCGACGGGCGGAGAGACGACGATCGAGCGCACAACCGAGGCGGCCCCGCAAAAAGCGGGGCTCGTCCTCGTCTCGCTGATCCTGGTCGCAGCGGTCGCGAATCTGAACCTGTCGGTTGCGAACGTCGCGCTGCCCGACATCGGCGAGTCGTTTGACTCGTCGCAGACGATGCTCGATCTGATCGCGGTCGGCTACTCCCTCGGACTGGCCGCTTCGGTCCTCTGGCTCGGCGCGCTCGGCGACCGCTACGGGCGGAAGCTGATGATCGTGCTGGGGATGGGCCTCTCGGTCCCGGCCTCGCTCGTCGCCGGCTTCGCGCCGTCCGACACGGTCCTCTTCGTCGCGCGGATCGTCGGCGGGCTCTCGGCCGGCATGGCCTACCCGACGACGCTCGCCCTGATCACCGCGCTCTGGTCGGGCCCGGGCCGCACGAAGGCGATCGCGCTCTGGTCGGCGCTCGGGGGCGGGTTCGCACTGCTCGGGCCCCTCATCTCGGGCGCGCTCCTCGAGCAGTTCGACTGGGGCTCGGTCTTCCTCGTCACGCTGCCGCTCGTCGCGATCGCCCTCCCGATGGCGTGGGTCTTCGTCCCGAGTCACGTGAACGAGACGACCGAGCCCGTCGACAACGTCGGCGGCATCCTTTCGGCGGTCCTCGTCGGCACGCTGATCCTCTCGATCAACTTCATGCCGGTCCCGAACGAGCAGGCTCTCGCGTTCGGGTTGCTCGCCGTCGCCGTCGCCGCGCTGCTCGCTTTCGCGATTCGCCAGCGCCGGGCGCGGAACCCGCTGTACGACCTCCACGTGGCGGCGCGTCCAACGTTCTGGGTCGCGGGCAGCGCGGGGATCATCATCTTCGGCTCGCTGATGGGCGCGGCGTTCATCAGCCAGCAGTACCTGCAGAACGTCCTTGGCTACTCGACGATCGAGGCGGGCGCCGCGATCATTCCGGCCGGCGTGTTCATGGTGCTCGTCGCGCCTCGCTCGGCGAAGCTCGTCGGGTCGCACGGCTCGCGGACGACGCTGCTGCTTGGCCAGTCGGTCCTGTTGCTCGCCTTCCTCATGATGCTCCTCCTCTGGGACGAGGACACGCCGTACTGGCAGGTCGCCATCCCGTACGCCCTCATCGGCATCGGCGTGGGGCTCGCGGGCACGCCCTCGTCGAACTCGCTCACCGGCTCCGTTCCGGTGACCCGGGTCGGGATGGCGTCCGGGACGGCCGACCTCCAGCGCGACCTGGGCGGCGCGCTCATGACATCGATCTTCGGCGCGCTGCTGACCGCCGGATACTCGTCGGCCATGGGGCAGGCGATCGACGAGTCCGGCAAGAACGTCACGGAGTCGACGCAGAGCCAGCTCCAGCTCTCGTACGCGAGCGCCGAGAACCTCGCCGCCACGAACCCGAAGTACGCCGACCAGATCAACGCCGCTGCCCAGTCGTCGTTCCTCGACGGCGACCAGTGGGCGTACGCGGCGGCGCTCGTGGCGGTGCTCGTCGGGATGGTGCTCGTGTTCCGCTTCTTCCCGCGCAAGGAGGAGGAGAATGCGCTCCGGGCCGAGTACGACTCGGCCGACTCGGCGCCCGGCGTTCGCGTGACCTCTCGCGCGGCGGGTCAGCCGACGTAGCGGCCGTCGAGCAGGATCATGCGAACCCGCGCGGGGCCGCAAGTCCTCAGGAGAAGACGTTCACGGCCCGGGCGATCACGAGCCCGACCACGGTCAGCGAGATGATGGACTGCAACGCCATCAGGAGCTTCGCCCAGTGGCTGATGGGCATGACGTCCGTCGGGCTGAACGCCGTACTCGTGGTCAGCCCGAGGACGAGGTAGTCGACGTAGTGGGGGCGCCAGCCCGGCGGGGCGAACTCCGGGCTCATCTGCTGTGTGAAGGCGAAGTCGGGGTAATCCCGCTCACCCACATACCGGGCGTACGGCCCGCCGCTGTCGAGGAGCCAGTAGAGCAGGCTGAAGACGATGAGGTTGCCGAGCCAGATCAGAGCCCCGGAGGCGAGGAGGGAGTCAGCCGACTCCGTCACCTCGCCGCCCCGGATCAGGTCGGCGAGGAGGATGGCGGTAGAGATCAGTGCGGCCGCCGCGAGGGCGACGACGAGGCCCAGCGAGAGGGGGCGGAGCCAGCGCCGTCGCTCCCGCACGTGCGCGGGGTCGGCGGCGAGCAGCGCGAAGAGCGTTGCGATCTCGATCCCGGGCACGAGCCACGCCGGCCCCAGCGACGCCCTGTCGGGGACGGCCAGACGGAGCGCGACCGTCACGGCGATGAAGAACGAGACCGCGAGCGCGACCGGCCAGCGCGGCTCGATCGACGTCGGCTCGCCGTCCTGCGAAGCGTGTTCCGGATCGCGAACGCTCTTGGTCGTCATGGGTCGAGAGGATCATCGCCGATCCGCGGGCCGGCGCCTTCGTCCGGTACGGACGATGCACCGCGACGGCGGGATGTCAGACTTGGCGCTTCGCAGGAGCGAAAGGAGACCACATGTGCCGTTGGCTCGCGTACTCGGGCTCGCCGGTGCGCATCGAGGATCTGCTCTACAAGCCCGAGCACTCGCTGATCGACCAGAGCCTCCACTCGAAGCTCGGGGCGGAGACGACGAACGGCGACGGGTTCGGCGTCGGCTGGTACGGAGTCGGGGAGACCCCGGGCGTCTTCCACAGCGTCGAGCCGGCCTGGAACGACTGGAACCTGCGCGAGCTGGCGGGGCACCTCGAGTCGCCGGTCGTGTTCGCGCACATCCGCGCCTCGTCCGGGACGCCGGTGCAGCAGACCAACTGCCATCCGTTTCGCCACGGGCGCTGGCTCTGGATGCACAACGGGCTCATCGGCGACTTCCACCGCGTGAAGCGGGACCTGATGCTTCGCGTCGACCCGGAGCTCTATCCCGAGATCCGGGGCTCGAGCGACTCGGAGCTCTTCTTCTTTCTCGCCCTGACATTCGGGCTCGAGGACGATCCGCCGGGCGCCGTCGAGCAGGCGGTCGGGCTCATCGAGGCGGTCGGTCGGGAGCACGGCGTCGACCACCCGATCCAGATGACCGTTGCCACGACCGACGGCAGTCGCGTCTGGGGGTTCCGGTACTCGAGCGAGGGGAAGTCGCGGTCGCTCTTCTACTCCACCGACGTCAGCACGCTGCGCCAGACGCACCCCGAGCTCCCTGCGCTGCGCAAGCTGTCGGACGAGTCGCGGCTGATCGTCTCGGAGCCGCTCCGCGACGTCGAGGGACTGTGGAACGAGGTTCCGGAGTCGAGCTACGGCGTGATCGAGGAAGGGCAGGACGAGATGCGGCCGTTCACCCCGCGCCTGCCGGCGGAGGCGAGCGCTCGCTGAATCGACGAAAGGGAGGCGAGATGGCGACCAAGGCTGACTTCACGGAGGAGGAGTGGGAGACGATGCAGAAGGGCGTGACGGGCGCGGGAATGCTCGTCTCGCTGGGCGACAAGGACTTCAGCGACAGCTTCGGCGAGGCCGGGGCGCTCGCGAAGTACCTCGCCGAGCAGCGTGACCAGAACGCGAGCGAGCTCATGCGGGAGGTCGCCCACGTTCACGGAAGCGGGTTCGGGTTCACCGCGTCGCAGCAGGAGGTCGAGACCGACACCGCCGCTGCCCTGCGTTCCGCGGTGGCGACGCTGGGCGCGAAGGCGCCCGAGGACGCGGCAGCGTACCGGCAGCTCGTCCTCGGCGTCGCCGAGACGGTCGCCGAGGCGAAGGGCGGCGTCAAGCCCGGGGAGACCGCGGCGATCGCGAAGATCGAGGAGGCCCTGGCATGACGTTGAAGCATCCGAAGGGCCCGGCGACCCGAACTCACGACCTCGCTTCGGAGGCAGTCTTCACGCAGGAGGGCGGCCGCATCCCCAGGCACGAGCTGCCCGCGGGCGAGATGTCCCGCGACGTGGCGTACCAGATCATCCACGACGACCTCATGGTGGACGGCAACGCGCGCCTGAACCTGGCCACCTTCGTCACCACGTGGATGGAGCCGCAGGCCGAGAAGCTCATGGCCGAGTGCTTCGACAAGAACATGATCGACAAGGACGAGTACCCGCAGACGGCCGACCTCGAGATGCGGTGCGTGAACATCCTCAGCCGCCTCTGGCACGCGCCCGATGCCGACGAGGCGACCGGGTGCTCGACGACCGGCTCGAGCGAGGCGGCGATGCTCGGCGGCCTCGCCCTCAAGCGCCGCTGGCAGCAGCGGCGTCGGGCCGAGGGGAAGCTCGCGGAGAAGCCCAACCTCGTCATGGGGATCAACGTCCAGGTCTGCTGGGAGAAGTTCGCCAACTACTGGGACGTCGAGATGCGCCTCGTGCCGATGGAGGGGGACCGCTTCCACCTCTCGGCCGAGGAGGCCGTCGCGCAGTGCGACGAGAACACGATCGGGGTCGTCGCCGTCCTCGGCTCGACCTTCGACGGCTCGTACGAGCCGGTCGCCGAGATCTGCGCGGCGCTCGACGACCTGCAGGAGCGGACGGGGGTCGACGTCCCGGTGCACGTCGACGGCGCTTCGGGGGCGTTCTTCGCGCCGTTCGTCGACGAGGGCCTCGAGTGGGACTTCCGGCTCGACCGCGTGGTCTCGATCAACGCCTCCGGCCACAAGTACGGCCTCGTCTACCCCGGCGTCGGCTGGATCGTCTGGCGGGACGCGGCCGCGCTTCCCGACGACCTCGTGTTCTGGGTCAACTACCTGGGGGACAACATGCCGACGTTCGCCCTCAACTTCTCGCGTCCGGGCGCCCAGGTCGTCGCCCAGTACTACAACTTCCTGCGCCTGGGGTTCGACGGCTACAAACGCGTCCAGGGCTACGCGCGCGACGTGGCCACGAGCCTGTCCAACCAGATCGCCGAGCTCGGTCCGTTCGAGCTGATCACGCACGGCGACGAGTTGCCGGTGTTCACCTTCAAGCTCGGGGACGGGATCGAGAACTTCACCGTCTTCGACGTCTCGAACGCGCTCCGGGAGCGTGGCTGGCTCCTGCCCGCGTACACGTTCCCGAAGAACCGGGAGGACCTCGCCGCCCTGCGCGTCGTGGTCAAGCGCGGGTTCAGCCACGACCTGGCCGACCTGCTCGTCGCCGACATCGAGCGGCAGCTCCCACGGCTGCAGAAGCAGTCGGCGCCCGTCCACGACGCCGAGACGGCCACGAGCTTCCACCACTGAGCACGCCTGCGCGTGAGCGACACGACGCGGATCCTGCTCTACGCGCTCGTCGCCGGTCTCAGCCCGCTTGCGCTTTTGGCGACGCTCGCCGCGCTCGGCAGCGGGCGCGGGCGCGCGAACGGGTTCTTCTTCGCCGTCGGCTTCCTCCTGACCCAGACGACCGTCCTCGTGCTCGCGATCGTGCTCGGCTCGGCCGCGACGCCCGATCGCAAGCGGGGCCACCCGACGCTGGCCGCCGCGCTCGAGATCGCGCTGGGCGTGCTGCTGCTCCTCTACGCGACCCGCGGGCGGTCGCGCGACGAGCCGCCCGTGCGCCCGGCGGAGTCGAGGACGAAGGCGCTTCTCGACCGGCTCTCCCACCTTCGCCCCGTCACCGCGTTCTCGGCGGGCGCCCTCCTCGGTGTGGGCGGTGTCAAGCGCCTGACGATCACGCTCTTCGCCGGTGCGACGATCGCCCTCACCGGCTTCATTCCGGCGGAGCAAGCGGGGCTGGGCGCGCTCTACATCGTGATCGCGAGTGCGCTCGTCTGGATCCCCGTCGGGGTCTACCTGGTCGCCGGGAAGCGGGCCGACACGTGGACCGAGCGCACAGAAGAGTGGATCGTCGCCAACGAGCAGCGGATCACCGCTCTCTCAATGGTGGCCTTCGGGCTGCTCCTCATCGGCCATGGGTTGATCCTGTTGCTGTGAGGAGCGACTGCATGCCCGACCTGTTCCCTATCGTTATCCCGTCATGGACGAAGTAGCGGCAATCCTCGCTGTTCTCGCTGCGGTGTCCTTTGCGGTCGCCGCCACGCTTTGGCAGAAGGCGACCGTGGCCGCGGGGATCGACGTGGCCAAGCCGCAGGGGTTCGCCGGGCTCCTCACGAACGGCGTGTGGCTCCTGGGACTCGTCGCCCAGATCCTCGGCGTCCTCCTCCAGGCGGCTGCCCTCGACCGCGGGCGCGTGTCGATCATCCAGCCGCTCCTGGTCACGACCGTCGTCTGGGCGCTGCCGCTCGGCTACTTCCTCACCAACCAGACCGTCACGAGGCGCCACGGCCTGGGAGCCGTCATGGTCGTCGCCGGCCTTGCGGTGTTCACGAGCGTCGGCGACCCGGCGGCGGGCAACGACAACGCGCCGACCTCCGACTGGATCTCCGCGTACCTCGTGATCGCCGCCGTCTGCATCGGGCTGCTGGTGTTCGGCCGGCGCGGCGGCCTCTCGGCGAAGGCGGCGGTCTACGGCACCGTCGCGGGCTGCCTCTACGGGGTGTCGGCGGTCCTCATGAAGCCCGTCACGGAGCAGCTCCACGCGGACGGGGCTGTGGCGGTGCTCGAGAACTGGCAGCTCTGGGTCCTTGCCGTCACGGGGATCGTCGGCTTCTACCTGCAGCAGATCTCGCTCGCCGCCGGGCGGCTCGCGACGTCCGTCGCGACCACCTCGGTCGCGAACCCGGTCGTGAGCGTCTTCCTCGGCGCGCTCGTCCTCCAGGAGCGGCTCGACAAGACGCCGCCCTGGCACGCCGTCGTCGCGGTCGGGGCGCTCGCGTTCGCGCTTCTCGGCGCGGTCATCATCGCGTCGGCGACGGAGGCGGAGTCGGAGGACGAGCCGGCCGCCGGGCCTGCCGCGCAGCCGGCCTGAGGCCCGCTACTCGCTCTCCACGGTGATCCGTCCGGCGCGCTGGTGCGTGAGCGTCGCTCCGGCCCAGTCGACCACGGCCTTCGCGCGGTCCTCGTTCGTAGGCAGCAGCGCCAGGTGGACGGTTCCCCACGCGAGCTGCGCCTTCGTCCCGGTCATCGTGCGCCCCGCGAGCATCTGCACGACCGCAGCCCTGCGCCCGATCGTTGCCATCGTGCCCTTGTCCTTGTACTTGAACGGCTTGGGCTCCTTGCCGGCGATCCTCCGCGCGATCGACTCTCCGGCGTGCTCTCCGGACTGCAGCGCGACCGACCCCAGCTGCGGCAGGACCTGCTCCGTCTTCGCGTCCGTGATCGCAGCGATGTCGCCGAGGGCGTAGACCTCCGGGTGGTCGGGGAGCGTCAGGTCGGCTCCGACACCGAGTCGGTTGCCGCGCTGCAACTCGGTGCCGAGCGTCTGCACGAGGCGGTTCCCCTGGAGGCCGGCCCCCCAGACCAGCGTGTGGGTCTTCAGCTCCTCTCCCGACTTCAGCGTCACGCGGGTGGGCGAGATCGACGAGACCATCGCCCCCGTCCTGACCTCGACGGTCCGGTCGGCGAGGGCCTTTGCCGTGTACTCGCGGAGCTTCGGCTTGAACATCGCGAAGAGCTCAGCTCCGGCCTCCACCAGGATCACCTGCGCCTGCTCCTGCGGGAGGCTCGGATAGTCCTTCGCCAGGTCCGCGCGGTAGAGCTCGGCGACGGCGCCGGCGGTCTCCACCCCCGTCGGCCCTCCGCCGACGACCACGATGTTGAGCGCGCCGTCCTCGACCAGGCCGGGATCCCGCTCGGCGGCCTCCCAGCGCTCGAGGAGGTGATCCTTGAGGCGCACCGCATTCGGCAGCGTGTACATAGGGTAGGAGTGCTCCGCCGCCCCATCGGTCCCGAAGAAGTTCACCTCGGCGCCGAGGGCCAGAACGAGGTAGTCGTAGGTCAGCGGCGACAGCTCGTCGAATCGGACCTCACGGGCGTCGAGGTCGATGGCGCTCACGGTCCCCTTATGGACACTCGTGTTCTCGTGGCGCTCCAGCAGGTCACGGAGCGAATGGCCGACCGCCGTCGTCTCGATGAGGCCCGTGGCCAACTGGTAGAGGAGCGGCTGGAATGTGTGGTAGTCGTGGCGATCGACCAGGACGACCTCGGCGTCGGCATGCTCGAGCTTCTGCGCGGCGCCGACGCCGGCGAAGCCGCCGCCGAGGACGAGGACGCGTGGACGGGCTGTGGTCATGTCATCCCTCCGGCAACGATCGGTCGGGCGGACGATCTGCTCTCGTGCTCGTGTTCTCGAAGTCTAGGAGCGACGCGCGGGCCGTGTGCCTGGTGTCGCGACCCTGGGCCCGCCGACCCTGGTCGCGCGAGGGTGGCAAAGGCGTTAGCGTTCTCGACCCGAGCTCAGGAGGGAACCAGCGCATGGCGAAGACCGCGGAGCGAAACGGCGGGCTGGAGAACGGCGACGTTCTGGTCATCTTCGGCATCACCGGCGACCTGGCGAAGGTGATGACCTTCCACTCGCTCTACCGGCTCGAGGCTCGTGGGCTCCTCGACTGCCCGATCGTCGGCGTCGCGGTCGACGACTGGACGGTCGACCAGCTCGTCGAGCGCGCCCGAGACTCGATCGTCGGGACGGGCGAGAAGCTCGATAAGAAGGTGTTCGACCGCCTGGCAGCCCGGTTCTCGTACGTCTCGGGCGACTTCACGGACGCGGCGACATACGGGCGCGTCGGGAAGGCGATCAAGGGCAAGAAGCTGCCGGTCTTCTACCTCGAGATCCCGCCGTTCCTCTTCGGTACCGTCGTGAAGGGGCTGTCGGAGGCCGGTCTCACCGAGAACGCGCGCATCGTCGTCGAGAAGCCGTTCGGCCACGACCGCGAGTCGGCCCGCGCCCTCGCCGACGAGCTGCACGAGTACGTGGAGGAGGCCCAGATCTACCGGATCGACCACTTCCTCGGAAAGATGGGCCTCGAGGAGATCCTCTTCCTTCGGTTCGCGAACACGATGCTCGAGCCGGTCTGGAACCGGAACTACGTGGACTGCGTCGAGATCACGATGGCCGAGGACTTCGGCGTCGAGGACCGGGGCCACTTCTACGACCCGGTGGGCGCCCTCCGCGACGTCGTCGTCAACCACCTCATGCAGGTCGTGGGCGCCACCGCGATGGAGCCGCCGTCCGGCGGCGACCCGAGTTCGCTCAAGGACGGCCTGGTCGCCCTCTTCCGCTCCGTGCGCGAGGCGGACCCGGCGCACTACGTGCGCGGTCAGTACACGGGCTACCTGAAGATCGACGGCGTCGACCCGAAATCGACGACCGAGACGTACGCCGCTCTGCGGCTCGAGATCGACAACTGGCGCTGGTCGGGCGTTCCCTTCTTCATCCGGACGGGAAAGCGCCTTCCAGCGACGCAGACCGAGGTGCGGCTCGTCTTCAAGCGGCCGCCGCGACTGGGCTTCGCCGTCATGGACGACGCCTCGACGCCGGACCAGTTCGCGATCAAGCTCGACCCCTCCACGGGTGTCCAGGTGATCCTCGACGCACGCCGGGCCAACATCCAGAAGGTCGAGCCGATCACGCTCGACATGGAGTTCGCCGAGGAGGGCGGCGAAGGCCCGACCCCGTACGAGGTGCTGCTCGAGGCCGCCCTTGTCGGCAGGAGCGTGCGCTTCACCCGCCAGGACGGCGTCGAGGAGACGTGGCGCATCATGCAGCCGCTCCTCGACAAGCCGCCCAAGGTGCACCCGTACGAGCCCGGCACGTGGGGCCCGAAGGCGGCGGACGAGCTCGTCGAGGGCTTCGCGAAGTGGCATGGGCCGTGGTTGGCGTCATGAGCGCTCCCGAGAAGACACCCGAGACGTCCGAGCAGGCCGCCGCCGCTCCGTCGCCGTTCCCGCCGATCGCCGAGTACGCGTTCCTGTCCGACTGCCACACCGGAGCGCTCGTCGCCCCCGACGGCGCCATCGACTGGCTCTGCGTCCCTCGCTTCGACGCGCCCAGCGTCTTCGGCTGCCTCCTCGACCGGGGCGCCGGGGCCTTCCGGCTCGGCCCGTTCGGGATCAACCACCCGACGACCCGGATCTACGTGCCCGGAACCAACGTGCTGGAGACGACCTGGAAGACGCCGACCGGCTGGATCGTCGTCCGCGACGCGCTGACGATCGGGCCGTGGGACGAAGAGGACCGGATCACCCCGCACACGCGGCCGCCGGCCGACGACGACGCCGACCACACGCTCGTGCGAACCGTCGAATGCCTGGAGGGAACGGTCGAGGTCGAGCTCGTCTGCGAGCCTGTCTTCGACTACGGGCGCTCCCCGGCGACCTGGACGATGGTGGACGGGAACCGTCACACGGCTGACGCGAGCGGTGTCGACCTCACGATCCGGCTGCAGACTGACATGGCGCTCGGGATCGAGGGCGACCGGGTGCGTGCGCGGCACGCGCTCGAGCCGGGCGAGCGCCTCTTCTGCTCGCTCTCCTGGGCTGCGGAGCTGGCCTCGCCGGCGGACGTCGAAGAGGCAACGGCGCGTCTCGACAACACGCTGCGCTACTGGCGGCGCTGGCTGCAGCGGGCCCGCATGCCCGACCACCGGTGGCGCGACCCCATCCAGCGGTCGGCGCTCGCTATCAAGGGCCTTACGTACATGCCGACGGGAGCGACCGTCGCCGCGCTGACGACGTCATTGCCCGAAACGCCGGGCGGCGAGCGGAACTGGGACTACCGGTACACCTGGATCCGCGATTCCACGTTCACGCTGCAGGCGCTGCACTTCCTCAACCTCGACTGGGAGGCCGACGAGTTCATGCAGTTCGTCGCCGACCTGGAGCCGAATCACGACGGCGCGCTGCAGATCATGTACGGGATCGACGGCAGGCGCGACCTCACCGAGTCGACGCTCGACGAGCTCTCGGGCTACGCGGGGGCGCGTCCCGTTCGGGTCGGCAACGGCGCCTACGACCAGCGCCAGAACGACGTGTTCGGCGCCGTCCTCGACTCGATCCTGCTCCACACGCGGCGAAGCAGCCGCCTGCCGCGACGGCTGTGGCCGATCGTCCAGTCGCAGGCCGAGTGTGCCATCAAGGTGTGGAAGGAGCCCGACCAGGGGATCTGGGAGGCCCGTGGGGCCCCCCAGCACTACGTCTCCTCGAAGCTCATGTGCTGGGTGGCGCTCGATCGCGCCTCGAAGCTGGGGGGGATCCGCGGCGAGCCCGCCCTGGAGTCCTCGTGGGGCGACACGGCGGACGAGATCAAGGCCGACATCCTCGAGCACGGCGTCAGCGATCGGGGCGTCCTCCGCCAGCACTACGCCACGGACGCGCTCGACGCGTCGGTTCTCCTGGCGGGGATCTTCGGGTTTCTCGAGCGCGACGACGAGCGTCTCCGCGCCACCGTCATGGCAATCGACGAGGAGCTGACCGAGAACGGCTTCGTGCTCCGCTACAGAACCGACGAGACGGACGACGGCCTCTCCGGCAAGGAGGGGACCTTCCTGATCTGCTCCTTCTGGCTCGTCAGCGCGCTGGCGATCATCGGCGAGGTGCAGCGGGCCCGCGACCTCATGGAGCGGCTGCTTCGCATCGCCTCGCCGCTGGGGCTCTACGCGGAGGAGTTCGAGACCTCGGCGGCGCGGCACCTGGGGAACTTCCCGCAGGCCTTCTCGCACCTCGCGCTGATCGAGGCGGCCGGCGCCATCATTCTCACCGAGCTCGTGGAGGAGATCCGATGAGCGAGCACTACGACGTCGTGATCGTCGGGACGGGGGCCGGCGGTGGGACGCTCGCGCACCGGCTGGCGTCCTCGGGGAAGCGCATCCTCCTGCTCGAGCGCGGCGGCTGGCTCCCGCGCGAGCCGCAGAACTGGCTCGCCCAGGATGTGTTCGTCGAGAACCGCTACGTCTCGCCCGAGACGTGGTACGACGCCAAGGGCAAGCCCTTCCAGCCGCAGATCCACTACTTCGTCGGCGGCGCGACGAAGCTCTACGGCGCCGCCCTCTACCGCCTCCGCAAGGAGGACTTCGGCGAGCTCAAACACCACGACGGGATCTCGCCGGCGTGGCCGATCGCCTACGACGAGCTCGAGCCCTACTACTCGCAGGCGGAGCAGCTTTACCAGGTGCACGGCGACCACGGCGAGGACCCCACGGAGCCGGACGCGAGCGCGCCGTATCCGCATCCGCCCGTCTCACACGAGCCGCGCATCCAGCAGCTCTCGGACGACCTGGCGGCGGCCGGCTACCATCCGTTCCACGCGCCGTGCGGGATCCTGCTCGACGAGTCGAACCCGCCGTACTCGACGTGCGTCCGTTGCGCGAACTGCGACGGCTTCCCCTGCGTCCTGCACGCGAAGGCCGATGCCGAGGTGATCGCCGTCCGCCCGGCGGTCGAGCATCCCAACGTCACGCTGCTCACGAACGCAAAGGCCGTCAGGCTGGAGACGAACGACGCCGGCACCGCCGTCACCGAGGTCGTGGTCGAGCGCGACGGGGCCGAGGAGCGCTTCGCCGGCGACGTCGTCGTCGTCTCCTGCGGCGCCGCCAACTCCGCGAGGCTTCTCCTCGAGTCGGCGACGGACGCGCACTCGAACGGGCTCGCCAACGGCTCCGACCAGGTCGGTCGCAACTTCATGTTTCACGACAGCACCGCGGTGCTGGCGCTCTCACGCGAGGAGAACCCGACCGTCTACCAGAAGACGCTGGGCATGAACGACTTCTACTTCGGCGCGGACGACTTCGAGTATCCGCTCGGCAACGTCCAGATGGTCGGGAAGTCGCAGGCGCCGATGTTCCGCGGCGAGAAGCCGGGTGAGACCAAGCTGGCGCCGCAATGGTCGCTCGAACGGGTCGCGCGTCACGCGATCGACTTCTGGCTCTCGACCGAGGATCTGCCCAGTCCCGACAACCGCGTCTCGGTCGACCGCGACGGCAAGCTCACCCTGAGCTACTCGGAGACGAACGCCGAGGCCAGGAAGCGGCTGTACGAGAAGGTGAAGTCCATCGTCGGCGACCTGGACATGAACCCGGGCCATCTCATCCACCGGTTCGCCTACATGAAGAACGACATCCCGGCGGCCGGCTGCGCGCACCAGGCGGGAACGTGCCGTTTCGGGACGGACCCGGGAACGTCGGTGCTGAACACCGACTGCCGTGCACACGAGGTCGACAACCTCTACGTCGTCGACACGAGCTTCTTCCCGAGCATCGGGGCCGTCAACCCCGCGTTGACGGCGATGGCCAACGCACTCCGGGTGGGCGACCACCTGCTCGCGCGGATGGCGTGACCCCGGTCGAGATCGCGTTCCGCGCGCAGCGTGCCGTCGTCGTCGAGACCGGCGGCGGCCTGTGCTCGTACTCGGGCCGGGGCGGAGAGCTCCTCGACGGCTTCGACCCCGACGGGCCGATCACCTCGGGCCGCGGCCAGGTCCTGATGCCGTGGCCGAACCGGATCGAGGACGGCGCCTACGAGTTCGACGGCGAGCGGCACCAGCTCCCCCTCACCGAGCCCGAGCGCGTGAACGCGATCCACGGCCTCGTGCGGTCGAAGCTCTGGACGACCGGAGCGCGGGAGCCGCACCGGGTCGTTCTGGAGCACTCCCTCGAGCCGGGCCCGGGCTACCCGTTCTCCCTCGATCTGGCCGTCGAGTACGCGCTCTCCGAGGGCGGGCTCTCAGTGACGACGACAGCGACGAACGTCGGCGACCGCGCGTGCCCGTTCGGGAGCGGCCAGCACCCGTACGTGACGCTGGGGACGCGGGCGGTCGACTCGCTCGTCCTGAGGGCGCCGGGGCGAACGGTCCTGACCGCGGACGAGCGCGGGATCCCCCGCGGCCGCGAGCCGGTGGAGGAGACGGAGTACGACTTCCGGCGCCCCCGCGAGATCGGCGCGACCGAGCTCGACCACGCGTTCACGGACCTCGAGCGCGGCGCGGACGGCCGCGCCCGCGTCGAGCTACGAGACCCGACGAGCCGCAAGGGCCTGACACTCTGGCTGGACGAGCCCTACGGCTACCTGCAGCTCTTCACCGGCGACCCGCTTCCGGACGTCGCCAGGCGGAGCCTCGCGATCGAGCCGATGACCTGCCCGGCGAACGCGTTCCGGACCGGCGAGGCGCTCGTCCGCCTCGAGCCCGGCGAGTCGTTCACGGCCGCCTGGGGCATCGTCCCGTGAGCTTCGAGCGCGAGAAGCAGCTGGCCGCCGCGGCCGCGGCCGAGCTGGTCGAGAGCGGGATGACGCTCGGGCTCGGCACGGGCTCGACGGTCGGCTACCTGCTCCCCGCGCTGGCAGCCCGCGAGCTCGATCTGCGCTGCGTGGCGACGTCCGTGGCGACCGAGCAGGCGGCGCGGGGCGTGGGCATCCCCGTCGAGCCCTTCGCCGGGCGCGACGCACTGCCCCGGCTCGACCTCGCCGTCGACGGCGCCGACCAGGTCGCCTCCTCGGGCTGGCTCGTGAAGGGCGGCGGAGCGGCGCACACCCGCGAGAAGCTCGTCGCCGCGGCGTCCGACCGCTTCGTCGTCATCGTCTCCTCCGACAAGCTCGTCGAGAGGATCCGCCCGCCGATCCCGCTCGAGCTCCTCGACTACGGCCTCGCGTCGACCCTGCGGGCGCTCGGGAGCGTCGAGCTGCGCGAGGTCCCCCGCAGCCCCGACGGCGGCGTCATCGCCGACTACACCGGCGAGGTCGGCGACCCCGCGGAGCTCGCCGCGCGCCTCTCGGCCACCCCGGGCGTCGTCGACCACGGGCTCTTCCCGCCCGGGCTCGTCACCGAGGTGATCGTCGGCCGCGACGAGAGCGTCGAGCGCCGCCCGGTCGGCTAGCCCCCCGCGGCCGCCGCGTCGGCGACGACGACGGCGCGCCGGGCCGCGACGCGGCCGGCGGGGATCGTAGGGTCGCCCGCGAGCGTGCGGCGCAGCGCCTCGGCCTTCTCCTCGCCCGCGACGAGCCAGAGAACGGTCGACGCCCGCGCGAGCACGGGATACGTCAGCGTCATTCGCCGGCGGCCGTTGTAGACGCCGGTGAGGGCGACGTCGCGGTCTGCGACCTCGAGCACGGGATCGCCCGGGACGAGCGAGGCGGTGTGGCCGTCGGGGCCGAGCCCGAGGTGGATCAGGTCGAACCGGTCGGGGAGCGACGCGGCATACCGGGCAGCCGCGGCCTCGAGGTCGTCCGCCTCGACCGGCATCGGGAGGACCCGTTCGCGCGCCGCCTCGGGCAGGCTGTCGAGCAGGTGCGTGAGGTTCCGGTCGGCGTCGCCCGACGGCGCCACGCGCTCGTCGACCTGGTAGATCGACGTCGCCGCCCACGGCACATCCTCCTGCCCGAGCGCGGCGAACATCGGGGCCGGGGTGCCGCCCCCGCTCACGGCGAGCGTGAACGCGCCTTGTTCGCGGACCGCTGCCCGCGCGTGCGCGGCCACGTGCTCGGCGGCGTGCCGGGCGGCGGACTCCGCATCGGGAAGAACCTCGACGACCGGCTCGTCGGTCACCCGGCCGGCTTCTCGTCGTGGCCGCCGAACTCCTTGCGCATGGCGGAGAGGAGCCGGTCGGCGAAATCGTCGAGCCCGCGAGAGCCGAAGCGCGAGTAGAGGGCGGTCGTCAGGACGGGCACGGGCACGCCCTCCTCGATCGCGGCGATGGAGGTCCAGCGGCCCTCACCGGAGTCCGACACACGCCCGGCGAAGTCCTCCAGGGTCGGCGAGGCGAGCAGCGCGGCCGCGGTGAGGTCGAGAAGCCAGGAGCCGACCACGCTCCCGCGGCGCCAGACCTCGGCGACCTCCGCCGTGTCAATGTCGTACTGGTAGTGCTCCGGGTGCTCGAGCGGGCTCGTCTCGGCATCCGCCTCCCGCTCGCGCCGGCCGGCATCGGCGTTGGCGATGACGTTCAGGCCCTCCGCGTACGCCGCCATCAGCCCGTACTCGATCCCGTTGTGGACCATCTTCACGAAGTGCCCAGCGCCGTTCGGGCCGCAGTGGAGATATCCCTGCTCGGCCGGGCTCGGGTCGCCGGTCCGCCCGGGCGTCCGCGGCGCCGCGTCGACGCCCGGCGCGATGGAGGCGAAGAGCGGCCCGAGGCGGTCGACCACGTCCTTCTCGCCTCCTATCATGAGGCAGTAGCCGCGCTCGAGGCCCCAGACCCCGCCGCTAGTCCCGACGTCGACGTGGTGGATGCCGCTCTCGCGGAGCTCGGCCGCGTGGCGGAGGTCGTCGTGGTAGTGGGTGTTCCCGCCGTCGATGACGACGTCGCCCGGCTCCAGCACCTCGGCGAGCGAGCGGATGGTCGTGGCCGTGATGTCGCCCGCCGGCACCATCACCCACACCGTGCGCGGCTTCTCCAGCTTTGCGGCGAAGTCCGCGAGCGTGTCGGCCCCGGTCGCGCCTTCGACGGCGAGCGCCTGCACGGCCTCCGAGCTGACGTCGTAGCCGACGCACCGGTGCCCGTCGCGCAGCAGGCGGCGGACGATGTTCGCTCCCATCCGGCCGAGACCGACCATTCCGAGTTGCATGGGCGTTTCGGCGGTCATGAATCGCTCCTTCGATTCCGTCAGACTTGGGGACACTCGCGACGCGCGCACCGTACCGCACGAGACCCTCTCGACCGGAAGGAGCGGAGTGCCCGAAGGCCTCTCGGCAAGCGAGGTCGGCAAGGAGATCGGCCAGCACGCGAAGCACGCCGGCGCGCATAGGGAGGGCCGGCACGCCGACCGGCTGGTGACGATCCTGGAGGCCACCCTCCTCTCCATCGTCACCATCGTCGCCGCGTGGAGCGGCTACTCGGCGGCGAAGTGGGGGACGGAGTCCTCGCTGAAGCTTGCGAAAGCGTCGGCGACCCGGTCCGAGGCGAACCGGGCCTTCCAGGAGTCGCTCACCTTCCGCGCCGAGGACGCCTCGATGTTCAACGCCTGGTTCACGGCCTACCTCGACGGCGACGAGAACGCCATGCGTGTCGCCGAGAAGCGCTTCCGGCCCGAGTACCGCGTCGCCTTCGAGGCCTGGATCGCGACCGACCCGTTCACGAACCCCGACGCGCCCGCCGGGCCGCAGCAGATGCCCGTGTACCAGCCGTCGGGCGAGGCGCTCTCACGGAAGCTCGACCTCCAGGCGAGCCAGCTCTACCTGGAGGGGCAGAAGGCCGGGGAGACCGCGGACAACTACGTCCGCACGACGGTCATCCTCGCCAGCGTTCTCTTCCTCGTCGGCATCAGCACGCACTTCCCCCTTCGAGCGGTGCGCTTCGGCCTGATCGCCGTCGGTGCGGCAATCCTCCTGATCGCCACCGTCGCGATCTTCCGGCTCCCGGGGCTACCGGGCTGAGGGATCAGCGCCGTGTTCGACATGACCAACGAGGAGTTCCGCTCCCTCTTCGACGCCGTCCGCACCTGGGGTCGGTGGGGCGACAGGTCGGAGCGAGGCGCGCTCAACACCCTCACTCCCGATCGGGTCGCCGCCGCCGCGCGGCTCGTCCGCCGCGGCGTCATGGTCACGCTCAGCCTGCAGCTGGCCACCGAGGCCCGGGCGGACTGCCCCGCGCCCGCCCAGCACTACATGACGATGCTCACGGATATCGACATCGGCTCGGGGAGCGTGCGCTTCACGAAGGACTATGTGGGCGTCGACTACCACAACGACGGCCACACGCATGTCGACGCCTTTTCCCACGTGGCCTACGAGGGCCTCCTCTACGGCGGCGTCCCGCAGTCCTCGGTGACCTCGGAGGGAGCGCAGGCCGACGCGATCGACCTCCTCGACAACGGCCTCGTGGGCCGCGGCGTCCTCATCGACGTGCCGCGCCTGCGCGGGGTGCCGTGGCTCGAGCCCGGTGAGCATGTGCGAATCGAGGATCTCGAAGGGGCCGAGAGGAGCGAAGGCGTCGAGGTGAACCCCGGTGACATCCTGCTGGTCCGCACGGGTCATGCCCGCCGGCTCGCCGAGCTCTCGCCCTGGGACACGCGCAAGGCGAAGGCCGGCCTTCATCCGACGACGGCCTCGTTCTTGTCCGAGCGGTCGGTCGCCGCGCTCGGTTCTGACGGGAACAACGACACTGCGCCGAGCACGACGGAGGGGATCGCGTTTCCCATGCACGTCCTCGCGCTCAACGCCATGGGAGTCCACCTGCTCGACTACCTCCAGCTCGAGGACTTGGCCCGCCGGTGCGAGCAGGAGGGGCGCTGGGAGTTCTTGTTCGTGACGGCTCCGCTCCGCATCGCCCGCGGGACGGGGTCGCCCGTCAACCCGATCGCGGTCTTCTGACGAATCGAACAAGGGCTGCACGCGTTCGTGAAGATTCTCGCCACGCGCCGGTATCCGGGCCCCGCTTTCGAGGAGCTGCGCGGCGTGGAGGTGACGCCGCTCGGGGCGCTCGACTCACCGCGGCCCGATGTCGAGGCCATCGTCGTGGCGAACGAGCCTGTGCCGCTCGAGCTCCTTCCGAGCCTGCGGCTCATCGCCAACTACGGGGTCGGCTACGACCGCATCGACGTTGCCGCGTGCGCCGCACGTGGCGTCGTCGTCACGAACACTCCGGGCGTCCTCGACGAGGCGACTGCGGATCTCGCCTTCGCGCTCATCCTCGCGACCCGTCGGCAGGTCGTCGGGGGCGACCGGCTCGTCCGCTCGGGGGGCTGGGCCGGGTCGTGGCCCGAGGCCTCACTCGCGGAGGAAGTAACGGGATCCACGCTCGGGATCGTCGGTCTCGGGCGGATCGGTGGAGCCGTCGCGCGCCGCGCCCGGGGGTTCCGACTCCGAGTCCTCTACGCGGGACGGCGGCGGATCGAGACGGACTTGGCCGAGTTCCGGGACCTGGACGCGCTCCTCGCCGAGGCCGACATCGTCACGATCCACGCGCCGCTGACTCCCGAGACGCACGGGCTGATCGACGCGCGGCGGCTTGCGCTCGTTCGCGACGGTGGCTGTCTCGTGAACACGGCGCGCGGCGAGATCGTCGACGAGGCGGCGCTCGTGGCCGAGCTCGTCTCCGGCCGGATCCGGGCGGGGCTCGACGTCTTCGCCGCCGAGCCCAACGTGCCTCGCGAGCTCCTCGGGCTGGCGAACGTCGTCTTGACGCCGCACCTCGGAAGCGCCACTCGGCAGACGCGTGAGGCGATGACGCGGCTCGTCGTCGACAACGTGCTCGCCCTCGAGGAGGGCAGGCCGATGCTGACTCCGGTCGGACGGTAGTCCCGACCGTCTTCGCAATCACCCATATGGGACGAGGCGCGTTGCGGGGGGATGTGGTCTGATACCGCTGCATGGTGCTCGCCTCCGTGGTCGATCTCGCCCGCGCACAGTTCGCGACGACGACGATCTACCACTTCCTGTTCGTTCCGCTGACGCTCGGGCTGGGTCCGATCGTGGTCGCGTTCCAGACGCTCTGGTATCGCACCGGAAGGGACCACTGGTACCGGCTGACGCGCTTCTTCGGGACGCTCTTCCTCATCAACTTCGCCATCGGGGTCGCCACGGGCCTCGTGCAGGAGTTCCAGTTCGGGATGAACTGGTCCGTGTACTCCGAGTTCGTCGGCGACGTCTTCGGCGCGCCGCTCGCGATCGAGGGCCTCGCGGCGTTCTTCCTCGAGTCGACCTTCCTCGGGCTCTGGATCTTCGGCTGGAACCGGCTCCCGCCGCGCCTTCACCTCGCCACGCTCTGGATCGCCGTGATCGGCACCTGGCTCTCCGCGTACTTCATCCTCGCGGCGAACTCCTGGATGCAGCATCCCGTCGGGTACGAGCTCGTCAACGGCCGGGCGGAGCTGACGAGCGTGTGGGACCTCCTCACGAGCACGTGGACCCTCTGGGCCTTCGGCCACACGATCCTGGCAGGCCTGACGGCCGGCTCCGCCGTCGTCTTCGGCGTCTGCTGCTGGCATTTGCTCCGGGGCCGGAACGTCGACGTCTTCAAGCCGGCCGCCAAGGTGGCGCTGATCGTCCTCGTGCCCGTGGCGGCGTTCAACCTCTGGTTCGGGAGCCACTTCGGGATCCTCGTCACCGAGCAGCAGCCGATGAAGATCGCGGCCAGTGAGGCGCAGTGGGACACCTGCCAGCCGTGCGCGTTCTCGCTCTTCCAGATCGGCGGGTTCACCGAGGACGACCAGAAGCCCAGCTTCTCGATCCAGATACCGAGCATGCTCTCGTTCCTCGCCACGGGCTCCATCCACGGCCAGGTCGTGGGCATGAACGAGCTCCAGTCGCAGTACCAGAAGCAGTACGGACAGGGGAACTACCTCCCGCCCGTCCGCACCGTGTACTGGAGCATGCGCGTGATGGCGTACTCGGGGAGCCTCGTCGCGCTCGTCGCGCTCCTGGGGGCGTTCTTCTACTGGCGGGGCAGCCTGGTCCGCCGGCGCTGGTTCCTCTGGGCCGGCGTGGTCAACTCGGCCCTTCCCTTCGTGGCGACGACGGCGGGCTGGGCCCTCACCGAGTTCGGGCGGCAGCCGTGGATCGTCTTCGGCCTGCTCAGGACCGAGGATGCGGCGTCCCCGAGCGTCAGCGAGGCGATGCTCGTCCTCAGCCTCACCGTCATCATCCTCCTCTACCTCACGCTTCTCGTCGCCGACATCTGGCTGATGCGGCGCTACGCGCGGGTGGATCCCCCCGAGGCGCCGACGGAAGGAGGTGAGCCCGGGCCGCTGCCGGCTGCGGGGTACTAGCGATGGACCTCCAGACCTTCTGGTTCATCCTCATCGCCGTGCTCTGGTCGGGCTACTTCCTGCTCGAGGGGTTCGACTTCGGCGTCGGGATGCTGCTCCCGTTCCTGCCGCGCGACGAGCGCCAGCGCCGAACGATGTTCGAGTCGATCGGCCCGGTCTGGGACGGCAACGAGGTCTGGCTGGTCGTCGCGGGCGGTGCGACGTTCGCCGCCTTCCCAAGCTGGTACGCGACGATGTTCTCGGGCTTCTACCAGGCCCTGCTGCTCGTCCTCGTCTTCCTCATCGTCCGCGTCCTGTCGTTCGAGTGGCGCTCGAAGGCCGAGAGCCCACGTTGGCGTGCCGTGTGGCTCTGGGCGAACGCCCTTGGCAGCTTCGGGGCCTCGCTCATCTGGGGTGTCGGGCTCTCCGCGCTCCTCTACGGCGTCCCGCTCAACTCGGACGAGGACTTCGCGGGGACGTTCACCGACCTCTTCAGCCCCTACACGGTCGTCGCCGGCCTCGCCGTCGTGCTCCTCTTCGCCTTCCACGGCGCGACCTTCCTGACCCTGCGGACCACCGGGGATCTCTGCGAGCGCGCGGCGCACGCGTCCAAGCGCCTCTCGCTCCCCGCGACGATCGTCGCCGGCGCTTTCCTCGTCTGGACGGTCGCGGTCGCCGTCGATCGAAACGACAAGGACGTGTTCCCGCCCGTCCTCCCGGCGGTGCTCGGGATCGTCGTCCTCGTCGCCGCTATCGTCCTCGGCTTCGGAGGGCGCAGGGGGTGGACCTTCGTCGCGACGGCGCTCGGGACCGTCTTCCTCGTCGCCACGCTCTTCACGAGCCTCTACCCGCGCGTGATGGTGTCGAGCCCCGACTTCGGAAACAGCCTCACCGTCGACAACGCCTCGTCCTCGCACTACACGCTGACGGTGATGACGGTCACGGCCCTTATCCTCGTGCCCGTCGTCCTCCTCTACCAGGGATGGACGTACTACGTCTTCCGGCATCGCCTCACCGGGGAGGAGATGGAGGGCCCGGTCGAGCTGGTCGCCCGGAAGACCGGGGGCTAGGCCCTCGGTGCGACTGCTCGACCCGCGCCTCGTCGACCGCGGCCGGGCCGTGCGCGCGCTGTTCGCGGCCGACGCCGCCCTCGGCGTCCTCGCCGCCTTCCTCGTACTCGCGCAGGCCGTGCTGATCGCGCGCGTCGCGGCCCGCGGGTTCGGAGGCGCATCGCTGGCGGACGTGACCGTCCCGTTGGGACTGCTCGTAGCCGTCGTGGCCGGCCGTGCGGCGGCTGCCTGGGGCTTCGAGGTGGCCGGGCGCCGCGCGGCGGCGCGCGTTGTCTCCCGGCTGCGGATCGAGCTGGTGGAGCGCAGGCTCCGCGACCGACCGGCCGCCCTCGACGGGGCGGAGAGCGCCGAGGTCGCGACCGCGGCTGTCGGCGGCGTCGACGCGCTCGAGACGACCTTCGCCCGCTATCTGCCGCAGGCGGTCCTCGCGGTCGTGGTGCCGGTCGCGGTGCTCGCGCTCGTGGCCTCCATCGACCTCGTTTCGGCGGGCGTGATGCTGCTGACGCTTCCGCTCGTCCCCGTCTTCATGTGGCTGATCGGTCGCTACACGGAGCGGCGGGCGCGCGAGCGCTGGCGGGCGCTCTCGCTGCTCGCGACGCACTTCCTCGACGTCGTGCGCGGGCTGCCGACGCTGCGCGCCTTCAACCGCGGCACGGCGCAGGCCCGGCGGATCGAGGAGGTCAGCGACGAGTACCGGCGCGCGACGATGGGGACGCTGCGCGTCGCCTTCCTCTCCGGAGCCGTCCTCGAGCTGGCGGCGACGCTGGGGATCGCGCTCGTGGCCGTCACCGTCGGCGTTCGCCTCGTCGAGGGCGGGCTCGGCTTCGAGGCCGCCCTCACGATCCTCGTCCTCGCCCCCGAGCTCTACCTGCCGCTCCGGAACCTGGCCGCCCAGTTCCACGCGAGCGCAGACGGACTCGCGGTCGCGGAGCGGCTCCTCGACCTCGCCGACGCGCCGGCCGCGGCCGCCCGGGGAACGGCGGCGCCGCCCGATCCGCGCGAGGCTCCGATCCGGCTGGAGGGGGTCTCCTTCGCCTATCCGGCGCGGGAGGGCGTGGTGCTCGACGGCGTCGACCTCGAGCTCGCGCCCGGCGAGAGAGTCGCCCTCGTCGGGCCGAGCGGCGGCGGCAAGAGCACCCTCGCCTCCCTCGTGCTCGGCCTCGCCGAGCCGACGGCCGGCCGGGTGACCGTGGGCGGCGCGGACCTCGCTCGCTGCGATCAGGTCGCCTGGCGGAAGCACATCGCCTGGGTGCCGCAGCGGCCGACGATCTTCCGCGGCACCCTCGCCGACAACATCCGCCTCGGCGATCCCTCTGCGCCCGACGAGCGCGTGCGAGCGGCCGCCGAGCGTGTCGGGTCCGACGCGTTCGTCCAGGCGCTCCCCGACGGATACGAGACGGTCGTCGGCGACGGCGGGCGGGCGCTCTCCGCGGGGGAGCGCCAGCGGATCGCGCTCGCGCGGGCGCTCCTCCGCGACGCCCCGCTCGTGATTCTCGACGAGCCGACCGCGAACCTCGACGGCGAGAATGCCGATCTCGTCGCCGAGGCGATCGAGCAGCTCCCCCATGACCGGACCGTCCTCCTGATCGCCCACCGGCCCGAGCTTGCGCGCATCGCCGACCGCGTCGTGGCGCTTGTCGGAGGTCGGGTCGTCGAGGGCGCCGCGGCGGAGGCGGCGTGACGCGGACGCTCCGGCGACTGGTCGCCTTCGCGGCGGTGCCCAGGTCCAGGCTCTGGCTCTCGGTCGGCCTCGGCGCCCTCGCGGTCTGCTTCGGCGTCGCCCTGATGACGGCCGCCGGATACCTCATCTCGCGGGCCGCGGAGCATCCGCCCATCCTGGCGCTGACGACGACCATCGTCGCCGTACGGTTCTTCGGCCTCTCTCGGCCGATCGTGCGCTACCTGGACCGGCTCGTCTCGCACGACCTCGCATTGCGGTCGCTCGGCCGCGTTCGCGCGCGCTTCTACGCGCGGATCGAGCCGCTCGCCCCGGCCCAGCTGGAGGGCTACCGCCGCGGCGACCTCCTCACCCGCATGGTCGGTGACGTCGACGCTCTGCAGGGGCTCTACCTCCGCGGGATCTCGCCGCCGCTCGTCGCGCTCCTGGCCGGAGCGGCGTGCGTGGGAGCCACCGCCGCAGTCCTGCCCGCCGCGGCCGTGATCCTCGCGGCCGGGCTCCTCGCGGGAGGGGTCGCCGTGCCCGCGCTCGCGGCCGCCCTGGCCCGCTCCTCCGGTCGCCGCCAGGCGGCGGCACGGAGCGAGCTGACCGCGGACATCGTCGAGCTGTTACGCGGCGCGCCGGAGCTCGTCCTCTTCGGCCGCGAGGAAGACCGGCTCGCGGCCGTGCGCGCGGCCGACCGCGAGCTGGACCGGCTCGCGCGCCGCGACGCGCTCGTCGCCGGAGTCGCGGACGCCCTCGCGATCCTCGTCGCGGGCGTGACGACGGCCGGAGTGCTCGCCGCGGCCGTCTCGGCGCACGACACCGGCGCGCTCGACCGCGTGCTGGTGGCGACGATCGCGCTGCTCGCGCTCTCCTCGTTCGAGGCCGTGGCGCCGCTGCCCGCGGCCGCGCGGGAGCTCGGCGGGATCGTGGCGTCGGGACGCCGCGTGCTCGAGCTCGCCGACCGGTCACCCGCGGTCTCCGACCCGGTCGATCCGCTCCCGGCTCCGCGTGTCCCGCCGACGGTCTCGCTCGAGGGCGTGACGGCTCGTTACGGACAGGAGGGGGAGCCCGTGCTCGCCGACGTCGACCTGACGCTCGCGCCGGGACGGCGGATCGGCCTCGTCGGCCCGAGCGGCGCCGGCAAGACCACCGTCACGAACCTGCTGCTCCGCTTCCTCGACCCGCTCGAGGGCCGCGTGGCGATCGCGGGTCGGGACGCTCGCGACTACCGGCAGGAGGACGTCCGCCGCGTGTTCGGGCTCGCCGGCCAGGACGCGCACCTGTTCGACTCGACGATCCGCGAGAACCTAAGGCTCGCCCGGCCCGACGCGACCGATCGGGAGCTCGGCGACGTGCTCGACCGAGTGCGCCTCGGCGAGTGGGTGGCCTCGCTCCCCGACGGCCTCGACACGCTCGTGGGCGAGGAGGGCGCGGAGGTCTCGGGCGGCCAGCGCCAGCGGCTCGTGCTCGCGCGGGCGCTGCTCGCGGGAGCCCCCGTCCTCGTCCTCGACGAGCCGACCGCCCATCTCGACCCGGCAACCGCCTCGGCGCTCATGGACGACGTCCTCGCGGCGGCCGAGGACAGGACCGTCCTGCTCATCACTCACCGCCCCGAGGGCCTCGACCGGATGGACGACGTCGTGACGCTCGAGGGCGGTCTGGTCGTCGAAGCCGCATGACATGATCGACCTTGACGTCTTCGGCGAGGTCGAGGCGATGACGCCGGTCGCCGAGCTGCTCGAGGAGACGGACGGAGTCAGCCGGGTCAGGCTCGTGGATGCGACGCGGCCGGGCTACGCAGTCGTGTCGGCCAGCGCGCGCCCGAGGGTGGTCGACGGCCTCCTCGGTGAGCTGCGACGACAAGGCGTGCCGGACGCGGACATCAGGTTGACGCGGGTGGAGGTCGTCGGGTCGCTCGCGACCGGAAAGGCCGAGGTGAGCCTCGTGTGGGCAGACGTCGTCGGGACGGCCTGGCTGAACGCGCGGCCGATCGCGCGCTATCTGGCGTTCATGGTCGTGGCCGGCGTGATCGCGTGCTACGGCGTGATCGACGAGAACTCCATCCTGATCGTCGGAGCGATGGCGGTCAGCCCGGACCTCCTGCCGATCACCGGGATCGCCGTGGGCGTCGTCGGCCGACAACCGATGCTGGCTGGCCGCGCTCTCTTGACCCTTGCCGCGGGCCTCGGGATCGCCTGTCTCGCAGCGGCACTCTCGGCGTTCGCCCAGGACAGCCTGGATCTGATCCCATCCGGCTTCGACATCGAGCAGACCGGAGTGCTCGGAGGCCTCACGACCGTCAGCAACGAGACGATCGTGGTCGCTCTCGTCGCCGGCATCGCGGGCATGCTCGCGCTCGAGACCCGGGCGAGCTCCGGCGTCGGCGTCGCGATCTCGGTGACGACGATTCCCGCTTCCGCCTACCTTGGCGTAGCAGCGGGGCTGGGCGAGTTCGATAAGGCTTGGGGCTCGCTCGGCGTCCTCGGCGTGAACGTCCTCATGATGGTCATCGGCGCGGTTGCCACCCTCGGGCTTCAGGGCGCGGTCGCCCGCCGCCGCACCCTGACCCGCAGGCCGTCAGCGACACGCTGAGCCGAGGGGCTCCCTGCCCGTCGCTTTCGACGAACTCGACGCCCGGCGCTATCATCGATCGGGCCGTGGTCGTCCCGACACCGCGCTCGAGGCCGGTGCTACTGGCGACGCTTGCCGTCGTGGTGGCCGTGCTCGCCGTGCCCTCGACCGCTGCCGCGGCGTCGGTGATGAGCACCAGGGTGCTGCAGGAGAGGCTGGCGATCCTCGGCTACCTCCCCGGAACGGGTGTCGACGGCCGCTTCGGCCCGCAGACGCGGAGTGCCGTGATCGCGTTCCAGAAGTGGGAAGGGCTCGCGCGCGACGGGGTTCCCGGCCCGCGGACACGCGCCGCGCTCGCCGTCGCGAACGCGCCGACGCCGAGGACACGCGGCCCGGGAACGCGCGTCGAGGTGCTCCTCGACCGCCAGCTCGCCCTCGTCGTCCGCAGCGGCCGGGTGCTGCGGGCGCTTCACGTGTCGACCGGGGCGAAGGGCTCCCGGACGCCGACCGGGACGTTCGAGATCCTCCGCAAGTCGCGGTCGTCGTGGTCGCGCGAGTACAAGGCCTGGCTTCCGTTCGCCGCGTACTTCGTCCGCGGGGTCGCCTTCCACGCCTCCGCGCGCGTCCCCGTCCGCCCGGCGTCCCACGGCTGCGTTCGCGTGCCCACGAGCAATGCGAGGTGGCTCTACCAGACGGTCCGCGTCGGCGATCGGGTCGCGGTCCTCGCCCGCTCGTAGCGGACCTTAGGACTCATTTCGGAATGAGGCGACTCAGTGCTTCATTTCGAAAGGGGTTCTTAGCGCACGAGCTGGATCCGCTCGAGGAGCAGGCCCTGCGGCGGCTTCGTGGGGAGGAGCTCCGGCACGTCGAGGACGACCGCGTGCCAGCGGTCGCCCGCCAGCTCGCCCCCGAGGGTCGCGTGCCCGTCGACGAGCGCCGTGTCCACCCGCTCGCCGTCGATCCAGAGCGCCGCCGGCAGCTGCGCTGGAGCGCCGACCTCCAGCCGGAGTTCGCCCGAGCCGTAGATCCACAGCGGCCCCTGGCGCTCCTCCATCGTGCGGCCGTCCCAACCCTCGCAGAGGTGCGGCTTCAGGCGCGAGGGCTCCGGGACGGGCGCGTCGGTCGGGGCACGTCCGCTCTCCCCGCGCACGAAGAGCGTGACCTCCCCGTCGCGAGCGCGAGGAGTGAAGCCGCGGGCGAGCAGTCCGTGCCAGCCGAACCACGGGCCCGGCACCTTCCCCTGGACGTACATGCCGGCGTGGAACATGACGTTCTGGATGTCGAGGTCGCGGAGCGTCTCCTCGTCGCCCGGCAGCCACACGCCGCACGAGAGCCGGTTGTGGACGAAGAAGAAGTCGACAGCTGTCTGGGGCGCGAGCGTCGAGTAGCCGCCCGGCCGCTGCCGCGGGGCCTGGAGCTGGAAGTAGTCGTAGACGCTCCCGTAGTGGACGCCCGGCTCGAACATCGGCAGCTCGAGCACCCGCCCGGCCGGCTCCGTCCGGAGCGCCGCGTATGCTTTGTTGTCGGGATCGGCAACTGACGACGAGAGGGGGAAGACGAGGAGGTCGGCCGCGATCAACACGAGGACGACGCCGGTGGCCGCGGCGGACCGCCGGCCCGCAGCGCGGACCAGGCGCGCGACGGCGATCGCGGCCAGGGCCGCGATCGCGAGGTCGGCGATGGGCATGAGCCGCCCCGGGACACGCGGGTAGCGAAGCGGCGGGAAGATGTCCCACAGCCATTCGTAGAGCGGGAGGTGCGTCCCGAGGGCGAGCACGGGCGGGATCACCGCGGCCGCGCCGAGGAGTGCTGTCAGCGCGCGGTCGCCGCGCCTCCAGAGGAGAACGCCGCCGGCCGCCGCGAGCGCGAGGACCAGCCAGCCGAGGTAGGCGAACTGCTCGAGGCCGCCGAGACGCCAGCGGCTGACGAGGTCGAGCCAGTCGGCCGAGAATTCGCCGACCTCTGCGAGCGACCGCCCGCCCGACTCCGCGGAGTCGCGGATGATGGTGAGCTGGACCACGATTCCCACCGCGACGGCGGCGGCGAGGCCTGCGACCATCCACAGCGAGGCGATCCGGGCGCGGCGGAGCGCCGCGTAGACGGCGACGAACGGGACGACGCCGAGCGCGAGGTGCGGCTGCCCGGAGAGCGGGATCGAGACGACCGCGAGCGCTGCGAGGGCACCCCAGGCGTGGGCGCGGCGCGTCGTCCCCGCGGATCGCGCGCGCTCGAAGGCGAACAGGGCGAGCGGCAGGAACACGGCGACCCAGCCGAGGAGGTGGACACCGCTCTGGGCGAGGCGGTACGGGGCGATGGCGAAGGCGAGCCCGCCCGCGGCAGCGGCGGCCGGGGGCAGGGCGAGGGCGCGGAGCCAGCCGTAGGTGAGGAGCCCGGCTGCGACGATCGTCCCGAGGAGGAGCAGGTTCCAGGCGACGACCGGGCCGAAGGCGGCGTCGAGCGGCCAGAAGGGGAGGCCGAAGGGCCAGCCCAGGAGCACCGTCTGCGGGTCGACCAGCGGCTGGAAGCTGTAGGGGTCGCGCCACGGCGCGGCGCCGTGCTCCAGCTGGTGGCCGACGAGCCAGAAGCGGTAGACGGCCTGAAGGTGGTCGCCGGCGGCCGGCTCGCCCGCGCCGTCGCCGCCGTCGGCGATGAACTCGCTCCCCAACGAGCGGCTCGCGGGAAGCGTGGCGACGATCGCCGCGACGACGTACAGCGCTACGAGAGCGCTTGCGCGGCGGTGACGAGCCTGTCGAAGTCGGAAACCTCGGATTCCCCGTACCGCCATGCGCTGCGGATGATGCCGTCTCCGTCGACGACGAACGCGCTCCGTCTGGCCACGTCGGGCATGCCGCGAAACTCCTGCACGAGGTCGAGCGCGCGCACGGCGTCACCGGTCCAGTCCGAGAGCAGCGGGACCTCGATATCGAGAGCCTGCTGCCAGGCGACGTGGGAGAAGGGGCTGTCGCGCGAGAGCCCGTACGGCGCGACGCCGGTGGCGAGCAGGTCCGCGCGCCGCGCGTTCAGCTCGGAGAGCTCGTTCGTGCAGGTGCTCGACCAGTCGAAGAGGTAGGAGAGGAGCAGGTACGGAGCCTCCTGGGCGAGCTCGCCGAGGCCCACCGACTCCGAGGTCGACCGCCACACGCGCACGTCCGGGATCGGGTCGCCGATCCCGATCACGCAGGCACCGTCAGCCCGGCCTCCGTGGCTTCGGAGATCTCCCGCGCGACCTCGAGAATGTCGCGGTTCGCGTTGAACACGCGGAGCTGGCGGTCGGCGCCGTTGCCCCTGTCCAGGATGTCGCGGATGCCCTCGAGCTCGCGGTCCGACCCGAGCTCGCGCGCGTGCGGCTCGACGTCGCGCAGGGCCCTGCGGATGAGCTGTGCGACCGGCACGCGGTTCCGCCGCCCGGCGGCGAGGTCCATCAGCGGCGCCTCGAGGCCGTAGCGGGCGGCGAGCCACTTGTTCTCGCTGACGAGGATGCGGTGGTAGCTCGGCATCTCCTTGCCGGCGTCGTAGAGCTCCGAGTAGTGCTTCACGAGCCCCTGGACGTAGGCGGCAAGCGCGACGGTCTCCTCGACGCGGGTGATCGCGTCCATGACGCGAACCTCGATCGTGCCGAAGCGAGGGTGCGGCCGGACGTCCCACCAGATGTGCGTGTAGTCCGCGATGCAGCCGGTCTTCTCGAGCTGGCCGACGACCTCCGCGTAGTCGTCGTACCCGGTGAACCGCGGCGGCGGGCCCGACCGCGGGAAGGCCGCGAAGACCATCTGCCGGCTCGAGGAGAGGCCCGTCGGCTCGCCGCGCCAGAAGGGCGAGCTCCCCGAGAGGGCGAGCAGATCGGCGAGGTGGACGAGCAGCGCGCTCATCACGTGGATCGCCTTCTCCTGGTCGTCGACGGCGACGTGGATGTGGCAGCCGAAGATGAGCTCGCGCCGCGCGACGTACTGGAGCTGGTCGACGAGGTTCCTGTACCGGTCTCGGGCCGTGATCCGCTGGCGCTCGAAGAGGCTGAACGGGTGCGTACCGGCCGACCCGACGCGGAGTCCCTGGTCGTGGGCCGTCTGCGTCACGTGGCCGCGCAGGCGCCGGAGCTCGTGGTCGATGTCGCCTGCGGTCTTGCAGACGGGCGTCGAGATCTCGAGCACGGACTGCATGAGCTCCGGGGCGATCCGCTCGCTGAACTCCCCGTCCTGCGCCGCGGTCAGCACCGTGTCAACGTGCTGCACGAGGTCGAAGGTCTCCGGGTCGAGGAGCATGTACTCCTCCTCGACGCCGAGCGTGAACGGCGGGGTGGAGCCGAAGCGGTGCTCGAGAACGCTCCCTCCCTCGGCGAACCCCTTGCCCGTGATCGACGCGGGATAGATCTGCTTCATCGGACGACGAACTCTACTCCGGCTTCGCGGGAAGGCGGCGACCTCTTGGCTCGTCAAGTGAGAGCACGAGGTGAGCGGGAAGCGGAGAACGGAGAAAGGGGTAGGAGATGCGGAACCGGAGAAGGACTTGGCTCCTCAGGCGTCTGGTTCTCGGGTTCGCGGTGGCGGCGATGGTTGCCCCGGCCGCACAGGGTGCTCTCGACGAGGGCGGCCCCGTGCAGTCGGACAACGGTCAGGGCGCGGTCGTCCTCCGTGGCGACGACAAGATGTTCCCGGCCGATCCAGGCGTAGGAGGGATCATCGTCCGCGGCGACGACAAGGTGTTCGACTCCTCGCCGTACGCGACCCCGATCGTGGCGGGCCACTACGGCGTCCTGCCGGCGCTGCCGAGCGACAGGTTCGTCCAGACGGGCGACTACGGCGTTCTGCCGGCGGCAGGCGGTGACGAGACGATCCCTGTCGGGCGCTTCCACGGTAGGGTCGAGGCGCAGCCGGGCAGCGATGAGTGGTCGGGCCTGATCGTCGGACTCGCCGGACTGGGCCTCGCGCTCGCGGCGCTCCTCGCCTTCGGCGCGGTGCGCTCGACGCGGCGCGTCGGTCGGCCGGCGACTGCCTAGCCGCACAGAACCAAGGACGACGGACGGGTCTTCTCCAGGCCCGTCCGTCGCCGTGCAGGGCGTTCGCGGTTTCTGCACGGCTGCGCCTCGATCACGTGGCTTTCACGACGGAGGGAAGAAGACGACCCCCGTCCCCGTCATGTGGCCGTGGGTACCAGCGGAACTCGTTACAGCACGAAGGGAGGAGAGATGCGGAACCGGAGAAGGACTCGTGTCCTCAGGCGTCTGGTTCTCGGGCTCGCGGTGGCGGCCATGGTCGCTCCTGGAGCTCAGGCAGCCCTCGACGAGGGCAACACCGTTCGGTCGGAGAACGACCAGAACGGCGTCGTCCTCAAGGGTGACGACAAGACCTTCGCCGTCGTCCCGGACGGCGGGATCATGGTTCGCGGCGACGACAAGACGTTCGCCGCCGATCCGCAGGGCGGCATCATGGTTCGCGGCGACGACAAGGTTCTCGCGCCGGTGAACGGACTTCTCGTTCGCGGCGAGCACTACGTCTCGCAGCCGACGAGCGGCCCCGGTTGGAACCAGCACGGCTACGCGGTTGCGAAGCCGACCGACATGGTGGGCAACGTTCTCGTCCGCGGCGAGCACTACGTCTCGCAGCCGACGAGCGGGCCCGGCTGGAACCAGCACGGCTACGCGGTTGCGAAGCCGACCGACATCGGCCACGCTCCCGGTCGCCAGCCGGTGCAGGTGACCTCCGAGCCGAGCGGATTCGACCTGCGCGACGGTCTCTTCGCCGCCAGCGTCGCTCTCGGGCTCGCGCTTCTGGCCTTCGGCGCGATGCTCGTCTCGCGGCGCAGCGGTCGACCCGAAACCGCCTAAGCAGGAAGCAAGGACGACGGACGGGCCTCCGGGCCCGTCCGTCGCTGCGAGGATGGAGCGGTGGCACTCCTCGCAGCACGCGCGCCGCTCGCCACCCTGGCGTCAC
>DATBJE010000098.1:0-15176 GCA_036556565.1 Gaiellaceae bacterium | reverse complement strand
GGCATGGGTCTCGAGCAGTACGATTTCTCGGTGGTCTACGAGGTCTTCCGCGCGCTGAACGGGCTGGGCGGCCGGCGCGAGCCCGGGCAAGGCTGATGCCGCGCTCCCGCACGCGCGTCGAGGACGTCCCGCTCGTCCAGGGCCTGCGCCCCGACCAGGGCTGGGTTGACATGGACGTGCAGCTCCTCATCGACGAGGCTTCGGCGGGATCGCACCGTCTGGTCTTCGGGCGGTCGGTGCTGCGGCCGGGCGCGAAGCACGACCGCCACCGCCACCTCGAGTGCGACGAGTTCGTGCTCGTCATGTCCGGGAGCGGCCTCGTCCACACGAACGAGGGCATGGAGCCGGCGCGCGCCGGCGACGTCATCTTCACGCCCGCAGGCGACTGGCACGGCTTCGACAACACGTCCGACGGGGACGTCGAGCTGCTCTGGGGCTGGGCCGGGGCGGGCTCCCTCGCAGCGTCCGGCTACGAGGTCGCGCCCGCGCCCTCCGAGTAGCCCTCGCGAGGCCTTAGGCGCCGCGCAGGCGCTCGGCCGCCAGCCCGACGGCCTCGATGATCGCCCGGTAGCCGGTGCAGCGGCACAGGTTCCCCGCCAGCGCCTCGCGGATCTCGTCCTCGCTCGGGTCGGGCCGGTGACGGAGGAACGCCTCGATGCTCATGAGGAAGCCGGGCGTGCAGAAGCCACACTGGAGCGCGTGCGTCTCCTGGAAGGCCGCCTGGATCGGGTGGAGGCCGTCGCCGGGCGCCAGGCTCTCGACCGTCCGCAGCGTGTGCCCGTCGGCCTGCACCGCCAGCAGGAGGCACGAACGCACCGGGGCGCCGTCGAGCTGCACCGTGCACGCGCCGCAGACGCCCTGCTCGCAGCCCACGTGCGTGCCGTGGAGGCCGGCCCGGTGGCGGATGAAGTCGGAGAGGAGCAGGCGCGGCTCGACCTCCGCCTCGACGACGAGGCCGTTCAGGTCGACCGCAATCTGCCGCGTCACGCCGCCGCCCGCTCCAGCGCGCGCAGCGCGAGCTCCCGCAGGAGCGCCCGCCGCCAGTCGGCGTCGGGCCCGGTGAGCTCGAGCGCCGCGACCGCGGCGTCGGCGGCCTCCGGGAAGGAGCCGCGCGTGGCGACGACCTCCTCCGCCTCGCGCGCTCGCAGCGGGACGGGCCCCGCCGCCAGCAGCGCCAGGCGCGCCTCGCGTCCCGCCACGACCGCCGCCGCCCCGCCCAGCGCGAAGTCGCCGTGGGTCCTCGCGTGCTCGACGAACGCGCTCCCGCTCCCCGCGGGCGGGGCGGGAACCTCGATCTCGACCAGGAGCTCGTCGGGCTCGAGCGTCGTCGTCAGGAAGCCGAGGAAGAGCTCCTCGGCGCCCAGCGTCCGCGAGCCGCGCGCCGAGCGCACGTGGAAGCGCGCGTCGAGGGCCGCGAGCGCGACCGGGAGCTCCGCCGCGGGATCGGCGTGCGCCACCGACCCGCAGACCGTCCCCCGCGCGCGGATCTGCACGTGCCCGACGAAGCGCACCGCCGCCGCAAGCAGCGGCCAGCCGGCTGCCACCTCCTCCGACCGCTCCAGGTCGGCGTGCCGCGCGAGCGCGCCGATCCGCAGCACGTCGCCGTCCCGGCGCAGGTATGCGAGCTCCTCGACCCGGTTCAGGTCGACGAGCCGGTCCGGCCGCGCCAGGCGAAAGTTGAGCAGGGGAACGAGGCTCTGCCCACCGGCGAGCACCTTCACGTCCTCCCCCTCGCGCGCGAGGAGATCCAGCACGTGGCCGAGCTCGCGCGGGTCGTCGTAGGCGAAGGCGGCGGGCTTCACCGGAGCAACCGCCAGAGCTTGGCCTCCGTGAACGGCGGGTCGACGTGGCGGACGCCGAAGGGCGCGAGCGCGTCCGCGACGGCGTTCGCCACCGCGGCGGGCGTGGCGATCGCGCCCCCCTCCCCGATCCCTTTCGCGCCGAGCGGGTTGAGCGGCGACGGCGTCTCCACGAAGCGTCCCTCGATCGCCGGCAGCTCGGCGGCCGTCAGGAGCGAGTAGTCCGCGAAGGACGCCGTCCGCAGCTGGCCCTCCTCGTCGTGGACCGCCTCCTCGACCAGGCACTGGCCGAGCCCCTGCACGGTCGCGCCCAGCACCTGGCCCTCCGCCAGGAGCGGGTTGACGATCCGCCCCGAATCGTCGACGGCCGCCACCGAGAGCACCCGGAGCCGCCCCGTAGGGCGGTCGATCTCGACCACCGCCACGTAGGCGCCCGAGGCGAAGACGAGGCCGGACTCGAAGCGCGCCGAGGCCTCGACGCCGCCCTCGGCCGCCGCCAGCTCGGCGACGGAGAGGCCCGCCTGCGTCGCCCGGGCGGCGAGCTCTCGCGCAGCCACGACCAGCGCGGAGCCGCCCATGGCGACCGAGCGGCTGGCGAACGTCCCGATCCCGGGCGGCACCTCGCCGGAATCGCCCCAGACGATCTCGACCGCCTCCGGATCGACGCCGAGCTCGTCCGCCGCGATCTGGGCGAACGTCGTCTCGTGCCCCTGCCCGTGCGGCGAGGAGCCGGTGCGCACGACCGCCCGGCCGTCCGCCTCGACTCGAAGGTCGGCGCTCTCCCAGAGCCCGGCAGCGCGCTCGACGTACATGCCGACGCCGACCCCGAGGACGCGCCCCTCGGCACGGGCCCACGCCTGCTCCACGCGCCGGCGCTCGACCTCGCCCAGCTCGACCGCCGCGTCGAGACACCGCTCGAAGCTGCCGGAATCGTACGTCCAGCCGAGCGGGGTCTGGTAGGGGAACGCGTCCGGAGGCACGAAGTTTCGGCGGCGCAGCTCGGCCGGGTCGAGCCCCAGCTCGCCCGCCGCGATATCCACCATGCGCTCGATCAGGAACGCGGCCTCCGGCCGCCCCGCGCCGCGATACGGCCCAGTGGGGACCTTGGTGGTCGCGACGCCGACCACCTCCACGTCGACCGCCGGGATCCGGTACGTCCCGCAGAGGAGCATCGCGGTCGTGTGCGGCGCCACCGCGGTCGTCGCGTAGAGGTAGCCGCCCAGGTCGGCGTAGAGCGCCGCCCGCAGCGCGAGGATGCGGCCGTCGGAGGCGAGAGCGAGCTCGACGTCCGCGTCGAGGCCGCGGCCCTGATAGGCGGCGAGGAAGTTCTCGGTGCGGTCCTCCGTCCAGCGGATCGGCACTCCGAGCTCGACGGCCGCAGCGGCGACGGCCGCCACCTCGGGGCCGACGGCGCCCTTGCTCCCGAACGCGCCCCCCACGTCCGGCACGACGACGCGCAGCCGGTCGCGATCGCGGCCGAGCGCGTGGCCGAGCTGGGCCAAGGGGCGGTGGGGATCCTGCGCCGAGCACCAGACGGTGAGGATGTCGACCTCGGGCTCGTGGCGGGCGATCGCTCCCCGCGGCTCGATCGGAGCCGCGACGAGACGCGGGATGTGGAACGACTGCGCGACGGCCGCGTGGGCCGCCGCGAAGGCGGCTTCGGGATCCCCGTGCACGCGCGACCAGCGGACGAGCGCGTTCTCGGCCACGTGATCGTGGACCAGCGGACCGGCCGACGCGGCTCGCGGGTCGAGCACGGGCTCGAGCGGCTCGTAGTCGACCTCCACGAGCTCGGCGGCGTCCTCCGCCAGCGCGCGCGACCCGGCCACGACGAGCGCGACGGCTTCGCCCGCGTAGCGGACCTTGCCGCGCGCGAGCACGGGATGCCCCGCGTCGGCGACGACCCCGCCCTCGACGCCGCCCACCGGCAGTGGCAGGACGTCGAGGTCGGAGCCGGCGAGCACCGCGACCACGCCGGGGAGCGCGAGCGCGGCGCCGGCGTCGACGGCACCGAGCCGGGCGTGGGCGAAGGGGCTGCGGACGAAGGCGGCCTCGAGGAGGCCGGGAAGCTCGAGGTCGTCGAGGTAGGTCGCCTCGCCACGCAGGAAGCGGGCGTCCTCGCGTCGCGGGACGGGCCGCCCGACCCAGGTCATCGCGGCGCCGTCACCGTCCTTCAAGTAACACAGTGTTACTTGGCAACGCGACCGGGCTGCCCGTCGCGTTCGACTCCACCGCTCCCAGGACGAGCGCGAGCGCCGCCAGGGCCTCGGCCGCGCCCGTCTCGGGCTCGGCCTCGCCGCGCGCGCAGCGCGCGAGCTCGTCCAGCTCCTCCACGAGGACGTCGCGCGGCTCGAGGGGAACCTCCCGCGACCCCTCGGCCGTCGTCAGGGTGAGCGTCGTGACGCCGTCGAGGAGCTCGGCCCGCGGCCAGACGGACGCGTCGGCCCGGTAGTCGAGGACCCCCTCGGTGCCGAGGAGCCGCGCCGAGTACGTCTTGGGCGAGACGTAGCTCGACGCGATCGTCGCGCGGGCGCCGGACTCGAGCTCGACGAGCGCGACGCCGACGTCGTCGATCTCTGCCTCGGTGACCAGGTGGGCGAACGATCCCTGCACGCGCGCCGCCGGGCCGAGCCAGGCCAGCAGCGTGTCCGCGTGGTGGACGCCGAGCTGGAGGAGCGGCCCGCCCGGGCATGTCTCCCGGCGGTAGCGCCACGACTCCGGCTTCAGGGTGCCCGCCAGCGAGAAGTTCAGGTCGGCGAGGACGACACGGCCCAGAGTCCCGTCGTCGACGAGCCGCTTCACGGCCCGGGCCGCGCCGAGCCGGCGGAGGCCGTGGCCGACGAGGAGCGCGACCCCCTCCTGCTCACAGGCGGACCGTATCGCCAGCCCGTCCTCGATCGTGTCCGCGATCGGCTTCTCGACGAAGACGTGCTTCCCGCGCGCGGCGCACGCGACGGCCTGCTCGGCGTGGGTGAAGTTGGGCGTGACGAGCAGCACCGCCTCGACGCGGGCATCGTCGATCGCCGCCTCGAAGGACGGCGCCGCCTCGCAGCCCGCGTCGGCGGCGAACGCCTCGCGCCGGCCGGCGTCCCGACTGAAGCACGTGACGAGCTCGATCGAGGTCGTCCGCGCGGCCGCCGCGGCGATCTGCCCGGCGAACATGCCGGTGCCGATCAGCGCGACGCCGACGGCGCTCAACCCGCGGCCACCAGCGGCTCGAACGGCACGGTGTGCAGCGTCTCCATCCCGTCGGCGCGGATGATGCCGAGCTGCCCGAGCTGAAGGCCCATGCGCTCGTCCGGCGTGATCGGGTTCGGCTGGACGACGACGGCCATGCCCTCCTCGAACGTCTTCCCCGCGGGCGCGGGGTTGGCGTCGTCCCACGGCCACCACCGGACGCAGGAGCGGTCGACGATCGGCGGCTCGATCCCGACGCCGTAGCCGTGGACGAGGTCGTCGTAGATGGCATAGCCCGACTCGCCGATGATCGAGCCGGCGCGGATCGTGTTCGCCTCGGTCGCGCCCGGCTCGAGCACGTCCATGATCCTCTCGTACGACTCGAGCGCCACGTCGAACATGCGCTGCCACGGCGGCGTCGGCTCGGCGTCGACGAAGATCGGGCGCTGGATCTGGCCCGTGTAGCCCCAGTACGAGGCGCTGAACTCCGTGATGATCACGTCGCCGGCCTCGATGCGGCGGTGCGAGGGGTTCTGCGCCGGCAGGCAGCCGTTCGGGTCGTCCATCGCCATCGAGCGCAGGAACATGATCCGTGGCGTGCCGCCCTCGGGCCGGTACGCGGCCTCGGAGAGCGCGACGAGCTCGACGTCGCTCATCCCGGGCCGGGCGCCCTCGGCGAGCGCGATGATCGCCTGATCGGTCAGCTCGGCGGCCCTGCGGAGCCAGTCGACCTCCTCCTCGGACTTGATCAGCCGCAGGCGCGAGAAGGCGAGCGTCACGTCGACGGCCTCGAGGCCGGGCAGCTCCTCCCGCAGGCGCGCGTGGTGCGCGTAGGGCATCCCCATGGAGAAGGTCGCGTTGACGCCGACGAGACCGACCGCGCCACTCGCCACGCCGATCTCCCGCAGCCGCGCGGCCACGACGCCGGCTGGGTCGTACGTGCCCCACTCGATGATGGGCACGTCGCTGACCTCGCGCGCGTTGGGCACGTGGTTCGTGAGCCCGGTGTAGAGCGCGGCGTCCTGATCGGGATCGCGCGGGACGACGAGGTAGCAGTGGTGCAGGTCGAGGTGGTTCGAGAGCCAGAACGGGTTCGCCATGTTCCCGCGGCTCACGCCCGAGTTGCCGAAGAGCACGAGCGCCGAGAGCCCGCGCTCGTCCATCAGTCCGCGCGCGAGCGCGTAGCGGCGATCCATCTCCGCCACCGAAAACCTGTCCCACATGGCCTACTTCAGCTCCTTTCGCAGCCAGTCGGCCACCAGGGGCCGGTACTTGTAGGGGATGTTGTTGCAGACGTGGTTTCCCTCCGCGAAGAGCACGAACGCCGTCGCGGGCGCCTCGTCGGCGATCCGCTTCGTCTGCTCCCACGGGATGACGCGGTCGAGCCTGCCCGTGACCACCAGCCCGGGCCGGTCGAGCCCGGCGATCACGGGCGCCAGGTCGAGCTCGTACGCCTTCGCGCGGGCCTCGTCGGCGTCGCGCGCCCCGGAGTGGTGCTGGAACGTCTCGCGGGTCAGCCCGGGCAGGCCCTCCCAGCACTCGCCGAAGTTGTAGGGCCCGCTGACCCCGGCCGCCGCCTTCACACGGGGCTCGAGGGCGGCGCGCGGGGCGTAGTAGCCGCCGAGGCTGACGCCGGCCGCGCCCACGCGGTCGAGGTCGATGTCGTCGCGGACGGCGAGCGCGTCGAGGGCCGCGGCGACGGCCGCCTCGTAGTCGGGCCTGATCCGTGTGGAGAAGCCGCTCTCGCCCTGCCCGGGGCCGTCGAGGGAGAACGTCGCCAGGCCGCGGACGAGGAACACGTCCTCCCAGTGGAAGAACTCCTCCTTCGTCGAGTCGAGCCCCGGCAGGAGCAGCACGAGCGGCGGCCGCTCGACGCCGGCCGGGCGGCGCAGGTTGCCGACGAGCCGGTCGCCGTCGAAGGGGACCTCGACGCGCTCCGCGGTCGGGTCGAGGTACACGTGGGCGCGGTAGAGACAGTCGATCGCCTGCCGCGTCGTCGCGTGGTTCCGCTCCAAGTCGACGACCCAGACGAACTTGGCGAAGTGGTAGCAGAGGGCCGCGGCCAGGTAGGCGTCGCCCGCCGTGCGCTCGTTGCCCGCGGCCTCCGCTTCCTCGGCGAGCGCGCGGTGCTCGTCGGCGGTCGCCGCCCAGGCGTCGAGCCAGCCGTCCCAGCTCTCCACGCCGGCTGTCGTCCGCCAGAAGTCGTTGGCATCGACCCCGTTCGAGACGAAGCGCGGGGCCCAGTTCGCGATTGCCGCCTCCACGCGGGCGTCAGGCACCGCCGACCACCTCCTCGAGCGAGGTTCCGAGGTCTTCGAGGAGCACGATCGCGGAGTTGCGACCGGGGGCCGCCGAGACCGAGCCGCCCGGATGGGTCGTGCCGCCGGTCTGGTAGAGGCCCTCGATCGGCGTGCGCGGCCCGAAGCGGAGCGCGCCGGACTGCGCGGGGCTCATGTCCCCGCCGTGACAGGTGCCGTGCCAGTTGTGGGCATTCATCCGCTCCAGGTCGGGCGGGCTCTTCACCACCCTGGCCAGGACCGTCTCGTCGGTCATGTTCGGGGCGAACCGCCGCAGCTGCTCGAGGTTGGCGCGCGCGACATCCTCCTTGACATCGTCCCAGCGCGCCGCGCCGCCGTCGGCCAGCTCGTACGGGTGGAAGCCGATCACCTTGAGGGCGTGCTGCTCTTCCGGCGCCCGCGACGGGTCGGCGACGCTCCCGCAGACGACGAGCAGCGGCGGGTCGTCGTCTGCGAGGAGACCCCGGCCGACGTCGGAGCCGATCCGCAGCAGCCGGTCGACCGACGGCGCCACGCCCGAGGCGGCCGGCGTCACCGTCCCGCCCTCGACGGAGAAGGTCGGCGCCTCGGTCGTCGCGTAGTGCGTCGGGAAAAGGCAGACGCCCTCGCGCCAGCGGTCGACGCCGTAGAGGAACTCCTCGCCCCAGGCCTCCCGTGGAGCCATCTCGGCCAGGTGCTTGACGTGGATGGACGAGAGCACGGCGCGCTCCGCACGGTAGGTCTCGCCGCCCTCGGTCTCGACGCCGACGCAGCGGCCGTTCTCGAGGACGAGCCCGCTCACGCGCGCCCCCGTGACCACGGTGCCGCCGTGATCCTCGACCAGCCGCGCGAGGGCGAGCGGGAGCGCCGCGGAGCCGCCGCGCGGGAGCGTCCAGCTGTGCTGCTGGCGCCCGTAGACGAGCGAGTAGGCGAGCAGCCCGGTGCCCGGCCGGTCGCACGGCTGCACCGTCATGAATGCCATCCAGAGCATGAACGCCTGCGAGTGCCAGTCCTCGAACTCGGCGCCGATCACCTCCCAGGCGCTCATGGCCAGCCGCCGCTTCCAGGTGCCGTCGAGCACCTCGTCGGGGCGCGGGGCACGGCCGACGGGGTTGTTGCGGTAGGCGCCGAAGACGCCCTTCGCCTCGTCGTAGTCGGCGATCAGCCGCCGGTAGGCCTCGGCGTCGCGGGCGGAGAAGCGCGCGAGCTCCTCGCAGGTGCGGTCGAGGTCGCGCCACTGGGTGAGTGACTCCCCGTCGCCGAAGACGACGTGAACGACGGGATCCGGGTGGATGTACTCGAGGCCGTAGTCCTCGACGAGCCGCAGCTCCTTGAGCGCCGGGCTCGCCTGGATGAGGTTGTGCGCGGTCGAGCACGAGTCGTGCAGGAAGCCGGGGAGCGTCAGCTCTTCGGTCGCGGTGTTCCCGCCCACGACCGGACGCTCCTCGAGGACGAGCACCTGGAAGCCCGCCCTGGCGAGGTAGGCGGCGGTGACCAGGCTGTTGTGCCCGGCCCCCGCGACGACGACGTCTGCAGCGTGGCTCATCGAAGCTCCGTTGTATGATTGTCAGACAAGGCGATGGCCCGCATCAGCTACGTCGACCCGGCCTCCCTGACCGACCCGGAGCTCATCGAGGAGATCGAGCACGCGCGGCGGTTCGGGACGCCCCGCCCCGAGACCCAGTCGATCCGCTCCCACGTCACCGAGGTCGCGCTGGGCTTCACGCGCGGCTGGAACCAGATCTTCCGGGCCGGCATCGTCGAGCATCCGCTGAAGGAGCTCTGTCGGGTCTACGTCTCGAAGACGATCGACTGCCACTACTGAGGATCGCAACGGTCTCTCCGGGGCGGAGAGCACGGGCTGACCGAGGCGGACTACGACGAGCTCCTCGACTTCGAGCGCTCCGACCGCTTCGACGAGCGGCAGAAGGCGGCGCTCCTGTACACGAGCATGCTCGTCTGGAACCCGGAGGGCGTCGACGACGCGCTCTGGGCGCGGCTTTGCGAGCACTTCAGCGAGGAGCAGATCGTCGAGCTCGGCTCCTTCGTCTGCCTCACGTTCGGCCAGCAGCGCGTCATCAAGACGTGGGACGTCGGCCACGGCGAGTTCCTGAACGACGGGGCCGGCGGCCTCGCGCCGGAGAGGGTCGAGGGCTAGATGGCGCACCTGCCCGGCAGCGCCGACGAGATCCGCGCCCGCGTCCCCGGCGTGGCATCGACGTACGACTACCTCCGCGACAACGTGCTCACATCCGGCGTCGTCGACCAGCCGCTCAAGGACCTCTGCTTCCGCTTCGTCGCCGGCGAGGTCGATCCGGCCGACTACGAGGGGCGCGAGCGGGCCGCGCTCGACTGGGCGTACGCGATCGTCTGGGACTCCGCGAGCTCCGACGACGAGCTCTGGAAGCGCCTCCACTCCTACTTCGACGAGCGGGAGCTCGTCGAGCTCGGCTGCTCCATCGGGTTCGAGCTCGGCCAGCAGCATTTCGTCCGGACGCTCGGCCTGCAGCCTGAGATCCCTCAAGCCCGCTCCTGAACGGTCGCTCCCCTTCGGCTCGCTCCCGTGGGGGAAACCATGTTTCCCCCACGAGCCCCCTTCTTTGAGGCAGTGAGGGAACCTCCCGGTTCCCTCACACACCCTCCCCACCTCGCTCACGGCTCACTCCGTGATCCGCGATCGAGGAGCCTGAGGGCGTTGCCGCCGAGGACGAGCTCCTCGTCGGCGGGCTCGAGCCCGAGCGCGCGCACCGGCTCGGCCGGGCGCTCGAGGCCCATGTCGAAGGGGTAGTCGGAGCCGAGGAGCACGCGGTCGGCGCCCGCGAAGTCGATCGCCGCACGGAGGAGCGTCGCGTCGTGCGTCACCGTGTCCAGGTAGAAGCGCCCGATCGAGTCCATCGGCGACTCGGCCAGGCGGGCGCGGGCGTCCGGCTGGAACGTGTGCGAGTGGCGGAGTCGGCCGCGCAGGGCCAGGATGGCGCCGCCTGCGTGGGCGAGCAGGATCTTCAGGTTCGGGTGGCGCTCGAGCACCCCCGCCATGACGAGGTGCGCCGCCGTGATCGTCGTCTCGAGCGGGTTCCCGGCCGTGTTCCACAGGTAGTAGTCGTCGAGCGCCTCGAGCCCGAAGCCGCGCGTGGTCGGGTGGACGAAGACGAGCGCGCCGGTGTCCTCGGCCGCCGCCCAGAAGTCCGCGAAGCGGTCGTGGCCCAGGTAGTCGCCGCCCACGCTCGCCGGCACCTCGACGCCCGAGAGGCGCCCGTCCCGCATCGCCTCGACGAGCTCCTCCGGGCGCGCGAGATCGACGGTGCCGAGCACGGCGACGCGCGGGCCGACCATCGCCGCGAGCGCCTCGTTCTGACGCGCGGTCTCCCTCCCCAGCAGGTTCACCCAGGGGCAGAGCACGACGGTGTCGACGCCGGCGCGGTCCTGCTCCTCCAGGATCCCCGCAAGGTCGACGAACTCCCTGACGGCGGCTCGGATCGCCCTGCCGTCGAGCTCGACGACCTGACCGCGGTCGTCCCAGCGGACGGCGGCGCCCAGCCCCGGGACGACGACGTGGGCGTGCGCGTCGACGACCGTCACGAGAGGAACACCAGGACGAGGCCCCCGACGACCACCAGCCCGGCGCCGAGCCCGATCTGCGCGGTGACGCGCTCGACGTGCCTGCCCATGAGCAGCGGCGAGAGGAGGAGCACGATCGGGACCGAGAGGAGCCCGAGGGCGAGGACGACGGCGATGGTCGTGTAGTCGAGCGCCGCCCACCGCGCCCAGACCGAGAGCCCGACCATCACGCCCGCGGCGAGCTTGAAGGCGAGCGAGATCCGCGAGCCCAGCGCCGGCCCGTCCACCTGCGGGCGCAGGGGCAGCGCGACCGCGTAGGCGAGCACGGCCACCACCATGCCGAGCGTCAGGCCGAGGAGCGGCGAAGGCAGGCCCTCGAGCCCCTCCTTGATCAGGATCGGGCTCGTCGCCCAGGCGAGAGCGGTGAGGAGCCCCGGGACGGCGTCGCGCCAGGGAACGCCCCACCCGTGGCCTTCCTCGACGACGCGCTCGAGTGACACGACGAGCGCCCCCGCGGTGACGAGCGCGACGCCGAGCCACACGATCCAGCCCGGGAGCTCCTGGAGGATCAGGATGGCGATGACCGCGCCGAACACGGGGGTCGTGGCCAGGAGCGGGCTCGTGCGCGCGGCGCCGATGCGCATCTGGCTCATGTTCAGGAGCGTCCAGCCCAGCGAGAAGTGGATCAGGCCCGCGAGCGAGAAGTAGAAGAGCGACAGCGCGGTCGCATCGGCGAGGAGCCCGACGTCCTCGGTGCTCAGGGTCGCCACGAGCAGCACGCCGAGCGCCGTCACCAGCTGGAGGAACGTCGCCACGTAGGCGTCGCTCATCCCACCGACCGCGCGCCGGTTCAGGGTCTGGAAGACGCCGAAACCGAGACCGGCCGCGGCGGCGAGCGCGGGCCCAGTCACTCCGCTGCGGTGTCCTCGCTCGCCGCAGGCGGCGCGTCCCCGTTCGCCGCCGCCCGCCCCTCGGCCTGGGCGGAGCCGCCGAAGAAGAGGTCGGCCATCTCCGGGTTGGCGAGGACGTCGCCGGCGGTCCCGACGAGCAGGACACGGCCGCTCTCCATCACGACGCCGTGGGTCGAGAGGCGCAGGCCGAAGCGGACGTTCTGCTCGACGAGGAGGATCGTCTTCCCTGCCTCCTTCATCAGGTCGATCGAGGCGGACACGTGCTTGAGCGCCTTCGGGTCGAGCCCCAGCGACGGCTCGTCGAGGAGGACCACCCGCGGATCGAGCATCAGCGAGCGCCCGAACTCGACCATGCGGCGCTGGCCCCCGGAGAGATTGCCCGCCTTCTCGTCCCCCCGCTCCGCGACGACGGAGAAGATCTCCGCCACCTGGGCGTAGCGCTGCTTGACCAGCCGCCGCTCGCGTCGGATCACGTACGCGCCCATGAGCACGTTCTCGCGGACGGTCATGTTGGGGAAGAGGCCGTGCGACTGCGGCACCTGGACGATCCCGAGCTTGAGGATCTCGCCCGGCTCGCGGCCCGCGATCGCGTTGCCGTCGAAGTGGACCGCGCCTTTCCGCGGGTTGATGAGCCCGCTGACGACGCGAAGGACCGTCGACTTGCCGGCGCCGTTCGGGCCGACGATGCACGTGACGGAGCCGTCCTCGACGCCGAGGTCGAGCCCCTGCAGGACGTCGCCGCCGCCGTAGCCCGCGAACACCTCCTCCAGCCGGATCAGCATTCGTGCCCTCCAGGCACTACGAGACCCCCGCCCGCTCCTCGAGAACGAAGTCCTCGCCGAGGTAGGCGTCGAGCACGGCCGGATCGGCCTGCACGACCTGGGGCGGGCCCTGGCAGAGCGTCTGTCCGCGCGCGAGGACGCAGACGGGGTCGCAGAGCCCGAGGACGAGCGGCATGTTGTGCTCGACGATCAGGAACGTCGTCCCCTGGCGGTTCAGCTCGCGGATCATCTCCTCCATGTGGGCGATCAGGGTGGGGTTGATCCCGCCCGCCGGCTCGTCGAGCATGATCAGCGTCGGGTCGAGCATGAGGATCTGCGCCAGCTCGACGAGCTTCCCCTGCCCGTAGGAGAGCTCGGCGGCGCGGCGCTCGGAGAAGCGCTGCATGCCGACGAACTCGAGCAGCTCGTAGGCCCGATCGGCCTCCGGGCCGCTGACCGCGTCGGCTCCCAGCCTCCGCCAGGAGAAGGAGCGCAGGGGCGCGACGACGTTCTCGAGCACCGTCATCTCCCGGAACAGGCGGGTGATCTGGAACGTGCGGCCGATGCCGAGGTGAGCGCGACGGTAGGGAGGCAGCCTGTTGATGCGCTGCCCCTCGAACCGGATCTCGCCCCGGTCCAGCGGCATCGTCCCGTCGATCAGGTTAAAGAGCGTCGTCTTGCCCGATCCGTTCGGCCCGATCAGCGCCGTGATCGTCCCGCGCTCGACGGCGAGGGTGACCCCGTCCACCGCCTTCACGCCGCCGAAGCGCTTCTCCGCGCCCCTGACCTCGAGCAGCGGCCCGGCGGGCGCCTCCCGCGCCTCTTCCGCGCCGCGCTCGACGACCCGCATCGGCTTCCGTTCGAACCGCCCGCCGACCTCGACGGCCTTCGACCGGCGCCGCCTGGCGAGGAGCTCCCGCCCGCTCGGGATGACCCCCCGCGGAAGAAAGAGGACGACGAGCGCGAGCAGCGCTCCGAAGAAGATCAGGCGGATGTTCGCGTCCCAGATTCCCTCCCCGAACCAGCGGTTGAAGTCGTTGTTCGTGATCTGGTTCACGGGCTCGAGGATGAACGCGCCGATAACCGGGCCCCAGATCGTCCCTCGCCCGCCGAGGAGGACGGCGAGGACGACGAACACGCTGTAGACGATGTCGAACATGTTGCGCGGGTCGATGAAGCTGAGGTAGTAGGCGTAGACGCCTCCGGCGGCGCCGATCCAGACCGCGCTCGCCACGTAGGCGAGGGTCTTGTAGATCGGCGTGTTGACGCCGACCGCCGCCGCCTTGTCCTCGTCCTCGCGGATGGCGATCAGCCCCATGCCGAACTTCGTGCGCCGGATCCACCAGGACATGGCGACGGAGAGGAGCAGGAGGCCGAAGAAGACGTAGTAGAAGGGGAGGTTCCCCCATTCGCGCGGCCAGTCGGGCAGCGGCAGCGAGAGCCCCCGGTTCCCGTACGTGAGCTCGGTCCAGTTGAGGACCGTGAGCTGCATCACGAAGAGGAACGCGATCGTGAGGATCACGAACGTGTGCCCGCGCGTGCGCATGAGGATCGGCCCGATCGCCGCCGCGAAGAGCCCTGCGACGATCGCCGAGATCGGCACGAAGTAGAACGGGTTCGCACCACCCTGCCCGAACTCGTCCGGCCCGAAGACGCGCAACGAGAGGATGGCCGTCGTGTACGCGCCGATCCCGAGGAAGACCGTCTGGCCGAGCGAGACGTAGCCCGCGAAGCCGGAGATGATGTTCCAGCCGCTCGCCATGATCGCGAGCAGGAGCGAGAGGATGATGATCGTCTGGTAGTAGCGGTTGTCCGAGATGACCGGGAAGACGAGGATCGTCACGAGCAGGGCGGCGATCGCGATTGCGCCGGCGTGTCGCCCCAGCGGCCGCGCGACGCTCACAGGGCGACGTCCTCCCTGAGCTTCTGGCCCATGAGGCCCTGCGGCCGCACGAGCAGGACGACCATGATCACGATCCAGGGGACCATGGTCGCCCACTGGGGCGAGATGTAGGTCTGCGTCATCGTCTCGGCGACGCCCAGGAGGAGCGCGCCCACCACCGCCCCGGGAAGGCTTCCCATCCCGCCGAGGACGATGATCCCGAGCAGGCGGGAGATCCACTGGTAGTGGGACGCGGGCAGGAACGGGTAGAGCACGGCCGCGATCGACCCGCCCGCCCCGGTGGTGGCGACGCCGACGGCGAAGGTGAGCGCCGCGACCGTGCTCGGGTTCACCCCCACCAGCTTGGCCGAGCTCATGTTCGCCGAGACCGCGCGGATCGCCCGCCCGAGCCAGGTCACCCGGAGGATCACGTAGAGGACGGCGAGCACCCCGACGGCGATAGCGCAGCCGTAGACCTGGGCCTTTCGCAGGTAGATGTCCCCGATCGTGAACGACTGGTTGAAGTAGTCGGGGGTCGCCCGGTGCAGCGTCGCGGTCCACACGTAGCCCATGACCCCCTCGATGATCAGCGCGATGCCGAAGGTGAGGATCACCGAGGTCGAGGCCGGCTTGCCCTGGATCCAGCGAATCGACATCACGTAGATGCCCAGGCCGATCAGGAACATCGCCGGCGTCGTGACGAGCGCGCCGAGGAGCGGGTCGAGCCCGGTCTCGTTCCAGACAGCCCATGAGATGAAGGCCGCGAGGATGATGAGCGCGCCCTGGGCGACGTTGATCACGTCCATGACGCC
>DATBJE010000097.1:0-4870 GCA_036556565.1 Gaiellaceae bacterium | reverse complement strand
GTGACGGACGGCCTCCTGGAAGTCCTCCTCGTCCGCCGCGCGCTCGAGCAGGACCTGCTGCAGCATCGGCTGGGCATCCGGGCCGATCTCGTCCGAGAGCGACCGGATCGCCGCGACGAACTCGTCGCCCTCGTGCGTGTTGCCGAGCGCGTCCACCCGCTCGGCGATCTCCTCCTTGGTCGCGGTCACGCGCCCTTCTGGAACTCGACCGCCTGACCCTCGGCCGGGGCGTGCGCCAGGTCGGGGTGCGCCTCGAAGCCGTACTTCACCACGGCACGCTTCGCAGCCTTCACCTCGTCGAGTCGGCGCACGGGCCGGTGGTGTGGAGCCTCCTTCAGCACTTGGGGGTCGGCGGCGGCCTCGTCGGCGATCGCGAGCATCGCCTCGACGAACGCGTCCAGGGTCTCCTTGGCCTCCGTCTCGGTCGGCTCGATCATGAGCGCCTCGGGGACGATGAGCGGGAAGTAGATCGTCGGTGGATGGAACCCGAAGTCCATCAACCGCTTCGCGACGTCGAGCGCCGTGATCCCGTGCTCCCGCTTGAGGTTCCGCGCGGAGAGGACGAACTCGTGCATGCAGAGCCGGTCGAACGGGAGGTCGTAGGCTCCCCGGAGACGCGCCAGCAGGTAGTTCGCGTTGAGCACGGCCACCTCGGACATCTCGCGCAGGGCCGGGCCGTAGGCGCGGATGAACGCGTACGAGCGCACGAAGACGCCGAAAGGGCCGCAGTAGCCGCGCACCTTGCCGATCGTCTTCGGCCGGTCGTAGTCGAGGCGAAGGCCGTCGCCGTCGCGGACGACCGCCGGGACGGGCAGGAACGGCTCGAGGATGTCGCGCACGACGATCGGGCCGCCGCCGGGACCGCCGCCGCCGTGCGGCTGCGAGAACGTCTTGTGCAGGTTGATGTGGACGATGTCGAAGCCCATGTCGCCCGGCCGGGAGATCCCGCAGACGGCGTTGAGGTTCGCGCCGTCGTAGTAGAGGAGAGCTCCGGCGTCGTGGAAGATCTTCGAGACCTCCTCGATGTGCTCGTCGAAGAGCCCCAGCGTCGACGGGTTCGTGAGCATGAGCCCGGCCGTGCGCCCGTCCACCTTCGCCCGCAGGTCGTCGAGGTCGAGGTTGCCCCGGTCGTCGGTCGCCACCTTCTGCAGCTCGAAGCCCGACATCGCGACGCTCGCCGGGTTCGTCCCGTGCGCGGTGTCGGCGGTGATGACCACGCGCCGCTCGTCCGCCTCTCCCCGGTCGGCGAAGTACGCGCGCATGAGCATGAGGCCCGTCAGCTCTCCCTGCGAGCCCGCGGCCGGCTGGAGCGAGACCGCATCGAGGCCACAGACCTCGGCGAGGATCTCCTCGAGCCGCCACATGAGCTCGAGCGCACCCTGGGACGCCTCCTCTTCCTGGAGCGGGTGGAGGTCGCGGAAGCCGGGCAGGTTCACGACCCGCTCGTTGACGCGCGGGTTGTGCTTCATGGTGCAGGAGCCGAGCGGGTAGAAGCCCGTGTCCACGCCGAAGTTCCGGTCGGCGAGCGCCGTGAAGTGGCGGACGAGGTCCGGCTCGGCGACCTCCGGCAGCCGGGGCGGTCTCTGCCGCCGCAGCTCTTCGGGGACCTCGGCGCGCGGGAGGTCGTAGGCGGGAAGCGAGCCCGCCCTGCGCCCCGGGCTGGACTTCTCGAAGATGAGCCTCACCCGGCCACCTCCCCGAGAACCTCGGCCAACCGGTCGATGTCCGCGGGCGTGCGTTTCTCCGTCACGGCGACGAGAAGGGCGTCGTCGAGCCCCCCATAGTCCCGCCCGAGCGCGTAGCCGGGATGGACGCCACGCGCTCGCGCGTCGCGGATCACGTCCTTGGCGCTCCGTCCGACCCGGACGGCAAACTCCTTGAACGTTGTCTGATCGGGAAACACGAGCGGGAGCCCCAGGCGCTCCTTCGCGTACTCGCCGAGCGCCATGCAGGTCTCCCCCTGCTCGCGCAGCCCCTGCGGGCCCAGCCAGGCGAGGTGCACGAGCCCCGCGAGGGCCAGCAGCGTCTGGTTCGTCGTGATGTTGGACGTCGCCTTCTCGCGCCGGATGTGCTGCTCGCGGGTCTGCAGGGTCAGGACATAGCCGCGCTCTCCGCTCAGGTCCGTCGTCTCGCCGACGATGCGTCCGGGCATGCGGCGGATGAAGTCCGACCGGGCCGCCAGGAATCCGTAGTGCGGGCCGCCGTACGACTGGAAGTTCCCTGCGCTCTGTCCCTCGCCGACGGCGATCGCCGCGCCGTAGGCACCCGGGGCCTCGAGGACTCCCAGCGAGACGAGGTCGACGTGGGCGACCGGGAGCGCCTCCACGTCGTTCGCGACGGCCGCGAGGTCTGGCGCCGGCTCGAGGCAGCCGAAGAAGTTCGGCTGCTGGAAGATCACGCACGCAGCGTCGGCTACCGCATCGCGGAGGTCGCCGGGGTCGGTGACGCCGCCCCGATGGGCGACCTCGACCACCTCGAGCCCGAACCCGGGCGCGTATGTCTTCACGACCTGCCGGACCTGCGGGTTGACGGTCTCGCAGAGCACGACCTTCTCCCGGCCGGTGACGTGCTTGGCGACGAAGCACGCGTCGGCCGCGACGGTCGTGCCGTCGTACCCGGACGCGTTGGAGACGTCCATGCCGGTGAGCTCGCAGATGGCGGTCTGGTACTCGAAGATCGCCTGGAGCACCCCCTGGCTCATCTCGGGCTGATACGGCGTGTACGCGGTGAGGAACTCCCCGCGGGCGAGGACGGCGTCGACGACGGCGGGGACGTAGTGGTCGTAGACGCCGGCGCCGAGGAACGAGAGCTCCCGGCCCGTGTCGACGTTGCGCTCGGCGAGCTCGGTGAGGTGGGCGACGAGCTCGGGCTCGGAGAGCGCCGGCTCGAGGTCGAGCTCGCGCCGGAAGCGAACGCCCTCGGGAATGTCGCGAAACAGCTCGTCGATCGAGGCGACGCCCGCGGTCGCGAGCATCTCCTCGCGGTCGGCGTCTGTCAACGCGAGGTAGCTCACTGCTCGACCAGGAGCGCGCGGTAGGCCCCGGCGTCGAGCAGATCGTCGAGCTCGGCTGGATCGGACATGCGCACGCGCAGGAGCCACCCGTCGCCGTAGGGGTCGTCGTTCACCGTCTCGGGCTCCTCGAGCACCTTGGGATTCACCTCGAGCACTTCGCCAGAGAGCGGTGAGATGAGATCGGAGACCGCCTTGACCGACTCGACCTCGCCGTAGCTTTCGTCGCGGGCGACCGATGCTCCCTCGCTCGGGGCCTCGTAATGCACGATCTCCCCGAGGGCGTCCTGCGCGTACCAGGTGATCCCCAGCGTCGCCGTGTCGCCGTCGACGCGGGCCCAGTCGTGCTCGCGGTGGTAGCGAAGGTCGTCGGGGTAGCTCTCTTCCGCGGCCACTAGGTCTCCTCTCGCTTGTAGAACGGCTTCGTGACGATACGCCCCTTGCGCGGCCTGCCGCGCAGGTCGATGGTGATCCCTTCTCCGGGCTGCGAGCCCGCCGTCGGGACGTAGCCGAGGCCGATCCCGACGTCGAGCATCGGCGAGAGCGTCCCCGAGGTGACGACCCCTCCGCCCTCGATCCCCATCCCGGACCGCGGGATGCCCGGATCCTCCATGACGAAGGCGACGAGCTTCTCGGCCGGCCCCTCCTCCTTCTGGCGCCGAAGGACGGAAACGCCGGTGAAGTCCTTGTCGAGGGCGCACGCCCACCCGAGCCCCGCCTCGATGGGCGTCCGGTCAGGCGTGATGTCGTTCCCGTGCAGCGGGTAGCAGACCTCCAGCCGCAGCGTGTCGCGCGCACCGAGCCCGCACGGCGTCACGCCGCGCTCGACGATCGCGTCCCAGAGGCGCACCGCATCCTCCGGCGCGCAGCCGAGCTCGCAGCCTCGCTCGCCCGTGTAGCCGGTGCCGGCGACGAGACAGCTGACGCCCAAGACGTCCATGTCCTCGCGGAAGGTGAACAGCGCGATCTCGATCCCGAGCCGCTCGAGCGCCTCCGGACCCTGGACGGCGAGGAGCGCCCAGTCGCCCGAGACGTCCTCGGTCTCGGAGAGCGAGGCACGGTCGGGCCCGACATTGGCTGCGTTGACGACCAGCAGGAAATCCTCGGGCCCGCGGCGATAGACGATCAGATCGTCGTCGATGCCTCCGCTCTCGTTCGTGAGGAGGGTGTAGTGCGCCTCGCCCGGCCCGATCCGGTCGACGTCGTTCGAGAGGCGCGACCGGAGGTAGTCACGGGCGCCGTCGCCTGCGATCCGGAGCTCCCCCATGTGCGAGACGTCGAAGACGCCCGCGCCCGTGCGAACCGCGCGGTGCTCGGCCGCGATCCCCTCGTACTGCACGGGCATCTCCCAGCCGGCGAAGGGGACGATGCGCGCGCCGAGAGCGGCGTGGCGCTCGAAGAGTGGCGTGCGCCGGAGCGTCTGCACCGGGCGGGAATCCTACCGCCGGCCCGGGGCCGCCGCGGGCCTCCCTCCGCTTCGAGCCTATCGCCGCGAGACGCACCGATGGCGCGCGGTTCGTGCCGGGTTCGTCACGGCCGATCGCAGCGCCGTGACGACCCCGAAACCACCCTGGCGTCGCGCCGGACTACGGGCGCAGGAAGGACGGCACCTCGAGGACCTCCGAGGGGACGTCGAAGCCCTGCGGCGACTCGGTCTCGCCGACCTCCTCGTGCTCCCGCCGCTCGCGCCGGTACGCCTTGTCGAACCCGGTGGCGATAACGGTCACGCGCACCCGTCCGGTCATGGCCTCGTCGATGACGGCGCCGAAGATGACGTTCGCGTTCAGGTCCGACGCGCCGGTGACGACCTCGGCGGCCTCGTTCACCTCGAAGAGCCCGAGGTCCGGCCCGCCGGTGATG
>DATBJE010000096.1:0-4802 GCA_036556565.1 Gaiellaceae bacterium | reverse complement strand
CGCATCCGGGCGACGAGCTCCTCGTAGACGAAGGGCTTCGTCACGTAGTCGTCGGCGCCGCGCGCGAAGCCGCGCACGCGGTCGACCGGGTCGCCGCGCGCGCTCACGATGATGACGGGGACGTCGCGGTTCCACGCCCGGCCGGGCTCCCCCGCGCGCAGGCGGCCGCAGAGCTCGAAGCCGGACACGTCGGGCAGGATCGTGTCGAGGAGGACGAGGTCGGGCCGCGCCTTCTCCACGAGCTCGAGCGCGCGGAGCGCCCGGTCGGCGGCGTAGACCTCGAAGCCGTCGTCGGTGAGCTGGCGGGCGAGGTACTCGCGCGTCGGCTCCTCCTGCTCCACGACCAGCACCGCTTCTCCCATGTGCGCCGACGCTAACAACGACCCGCGGACGACGACAGATGTCCTTTCGCACAGATGCGTGACGACTCGCGCTCAGCCGTCGAGGAGGACGGTTAGAGGCCGCGGGCGAGCCGCTCGTAGCGCCAGCGGGCCTGCGCGTAGTCGATCGTGCCCCGGCGCCAGGCGCGGAGAATCCGTCGGCGGCGCCACCAGAGGAGAACGCTCATCCGGTTCCCTTCGGCGCCCTCGCGGGCGCTCCTTCTCCGCTCAGAACTCGAATCGGAATGACGCTTCGTCGACGCGGCGTCCTGGGCGAGTGCGAGGCAAGGACGCAGGGAGCGCTCGTATTCGTGAATACGGGCGCGACCGAGGACGCGGCATCGCGCCGCCCAGGGCGTCGCGGCGGCACAAGGTCTCATTTCGATTCGAGTTCTTTAGAGCCGGCCGGAGCGGAGGACGCCCCAGACGAGCCAGATGCTCAGGAGCGTCGACAGGATCAGGCCGATTAGCGCCAGAAGCGGAATGCCCATGACCTGGATTCCGCCCTCCACGACGGCGGCCAGGATCCCGGCCGTGATGGCGCCGCCGACGGCCACCATCGCGATGGCGAGACGGTTGAAGACGACGTCCATGCTCTGCATGAACTCGTCGAGGCCCTGGTGGCGGAAGCCGACCTCGATCTGCCCGTCCCGGACCTCCTCGAGGACGTCGTGGAGTTGGTACGGGAGCTCGCGCATGACGCCGGCGTAGCCGCGGAACTCCTGCTGCGTGCGCGCGACGATGCGCTGCGGCGTGAAGCGCTCGATCAGGAGCTCGCGCGCGTACGGCTTCGCCACCTCGAAGACGTTGAAGTCGGGGTAGAGCTCCATGCCGACCGACCCGAGCGTCGCGATCGCGCGGTCGAGGATGACGAAGCGCGTCGGCAGGGTCAGGTGCATCCGGTAGATGAGCGCGAAGATCTCGCGGATGATCTGGAGCGGGTCGATCTCGGCGAGGGTGGCGCCGTAGTAGCGGTAGTAGATGTCCCGCAGCTCGGCGACGAACTCCTCCTCCTTCTCCTTCGGGTAGCGGACGCCGAGCGCGGCGAGCCGTCGCGGGAGAGCGTCGATGTTCTGGTTCACGGCGTCGACGAAGAGGCCGGTCAGCTTCGGAGTGTCGTCGGGCGCGAGCTGCCCGGCCGACCCGAAGTCGATGAGCCCGATCTGGTCGCTCTTCTCGAGCAGGAGGATGTTCGACGGATGGGGATCGCCGTGGAAGAAGCCGTGGCGGAAGATCATCGCCATCCACGTCTCGGCGATCCGGTACGCGATCTGCCGCCGTTCCTCGAACGTGTACGAGTCGATGTCGATGTCGCGGACCTGGACGCCCTCGAGCCGCTCGAGCGTGAGGACGCGGGCGCCCGAGTAGCTCCAGTACACCTTCGGGACCTTGACGTTCGCGTTCCCGGCGAAGTTCTTGCGGAACTGCTGGGCGTTCCGGGCCTCGTGGCGGTAGTCGAGCTCCTCGCGGATCGAGCGCGCGAACTCGTCGACGACGGCAACCGTGTCGATGAACTCGAGCGCCTTCACGCGGGCCCTCGCCGTGCGGGCGAGCTGGTACATCAGCTCGCGGTCGGCCTCGATCCGGCGCGGCGCGTCCGGGCGCTGGACCTTCACGATCACCTCGCGGCCGTTCGGCAGCACCGCGCGGTGGGCCTGGCCGATCGACGCGGCGGCGACGGGCGTCTCGTCGAACTCGAGAAAGAGCTGCTCGAGCGTCAGGCCGAGCTCCTCCTCGATGACCGCCCGCGCCTGCTCGAACGGGAACGGGCTGACGGAGTCCTGCAGGGCCTTGAGCTCGAAGACGATGTCCGGCGGGACGATGTCGGGGCGAGTCGAGAGCAGCTGGCCGAACTTGACGAAGGTCGGCCCGAGCTCGTCGAGCATCTCCCGCAGGCGCTGCCCGCGCGGCGAGCCGCCGTCGGTGTCGGCGACCTCGACCTCGCGCCCGCGCCGGGAGCGGATCGGCCCTCGCGTCTCGAAGAGGTATCCGAACCCGTGCCGCGCGGCGACCTGGGCGATCTCGGAGAGTCGGCCCAGCTGCCGGACGGCGGGCCGCGAGCTCACGGGCCCTTCTCGAGGAGGCGCAGCCGGTGCTCGAGTTGCGCGAGACGGAGCTCGAGGTCCTCGTACTCGTGGCGCGTCACGAGGCCGAGCTCCCGGAAGAGGCCGCTGAGCGTCGCGCCCGCCCGCTCGCTCACGCGGAGGCTCTCCGCCCGCCAGCGGCCGACGACCTCGTCCACCACCTCGCGCGCCTCGTCCCGGCTGACCTGGCCGCGGCCGACGAGCTCGTCCACGAGCTCCTCGGTGCGGTCCTTCGTGAGCGCGACGACGCCGACTCCGGCGAGGAAGAGGTCCTCCGCGACGCCGCGGAAGGAGCGTTCGGAGTTGCTACCGGGCTCGTCCATGAGGTCTCGCGCGTCGCCGCTTCCGCCGCGCCTCGCGCCGGGCGGCCGCCGGCTCCGGGGCCGGCTTCTCGGGCTCGCCGTCGGCCTCGCCCACCGGGACCGGCTCGGCCTCGGCCTCGGGCTCTTCCGCCGGCTCCTCCTGCGCGGGCTCCGCCTCGGCCGCGACGGGAGCCTCGACCTTCTCCTGGAGCCCGGCGTCCTTGCGGCGTTCCCACTCGGGCTCGCGCTCCTTCAGGATGGCGAGGAGCGGCGTCGCGATGAAGATCGTCGAGTACGCGCCGGAGGCGATCCCGACGAGGAGCGCGAACGCGAAGTCCTTCAGCGTGTCGCCGCCGAAGATCAGGAGCGAGGCGACCGGCAGGAGGGTGATGAACGTCGTCGCGAGCGACCGCTTGATGGTCTCCCAGAGGGACTGGTTGGCAATCGCGACGAAGCTCGACTTCCGCATGAGCGGGACGTTCTCGCGCACGCGGTCGAAGATGATGATCGTGTCGTAGATCGAGTACCCGAGGATCGTCAGCACCGCGGCGACCGTCGAGGCCGTCACCTCCCGGCCGGTGATCGAGTACACGCCGACGGTGATGAGGATGTCGTGGACGAGCGCGACGAGCACCGGGACCGCGAACTTGAACTCGAAGCGCAGCGAGACGTAGATGACGATCAGGAGGAGCGACGCCGCGATGGCGATGAGGGCGCCCTGGAGGATCTGCTCGCTGAAGCTCGCGGAGACGTTCTTGAAGCCGATCGCCGACGCGTCGAAGTCCTGGACGAGGGTCTGGCGGAGCTCGGTCTGCTCGCGCACGGTCAGGGACTCAGTCTTGATCTGGAACTCGGTGTACGCGCCGTTCGTCTCGCCGCCGCGGCCCTGGACGACCGCGTCGGCGCCCGCGACGGGGGCCGTCGCCGTGCGCACGTCCGCGACGGTGGTCGGGTTCGCGGTGTCGAACGCGACCTGGCTCCCGCCTCTGAAGTCGATCCCGAGGTTCAGCCCCTTCACGCCCAGCGAGGCGAGGCAGATGAGGATCACGGTGCCGGAGAGCGCGAACCAGACGTTCCGCCGTCCGACGAAGTCGATCTTCTGCCAGGATGGGATCTGCTGCGCGCTCGCGCCCATGAAGGCCGGGTTGTCGAACCAGCTGAAGCCGGCGAGGACCCCCAGCAGGGCGCGCGTCGCGGCCACCGCGGTGATCATCGAGATACCCGTCCCGATGAGGAGCATGAGGGCGAAGCCCTTGACCCCGCCGGTGGCGACCATGAAGAGGACGGCCGCCGTGATCGCGGTCACGGCGTTCGCGTCGATGATCGTGGAGAAGCCCTTCTTGTAGCCGGTCGCGATCGCGGCACGCACGGATTTGCCCGCGCGCACCTCCTCCTTGATCCGCTCGAAGATGACGACGTTCGCGTCCGCGGCGACGCCGATCGTGAGGATGATCCCCGCGATCCCCGGCAGGGTCAGCGTCACGTTGAAGAGCAGGATCGCCCCGTAGAGGAAGACGCCGTAGATCCCGAGCCCGATGATCGCGATGACGCCGAGGAAGCGGTAGAAGACGAGCAGGAAGACGGCGACCGCGATGAGGCCGCCGATGCCGGCGATGAGCGCCTCGCGCAGCGAGTCCTCGCCCAGCGTCGGCGAGATCTCCGTGCGCTCGACCTGGACGAACTCGACCGGCAGCGCGCCGGTCTGCAGGACGAGCGCCAGGTCCTTGGCTTCCTGGAGCGAGTCGAGGCCGGTGATCTGCGCGTTGCCGCCGGCGATCCCGTCCACGAGGTCGGGGTCGGTGAAGTCGATGATCGGGTACGAGCGGATCTCGTTGTCGAGGACGATCGCGAAGCTCTGGGCGAACGCACGCGCCTGGTCGCGGTCGGTGACGCCGGCGAGGGCCGCCTCCTGCGCGCCGCGCTGGGAGAGCTCGCGGGTGATGTCGTGGAACTTGTCCCCGCCCTCGTTCGTGAACTGGAGGAGGACGATCGGCTCGCCGTTCTGGCCGAAGTCCTGGCGCGTCCCGCCCGCGTTG
>DATBJE010000095.1:0-1693 GCA_036556565.1 Gaiellaceae bacterium | reverse complement strand
GAGGACCGGGCGCTCGTCGAGCCCGGCGAGGAAGGCCAGCGCCCGCTCCGACGCGAGCCGGGCCGCGGCCTCCGTCTCGTCGCGGCCGGCGCTCACGCGCTCTTCAGCGTGCGCTCCTCGTCCTCCCCGGCCCGCCGCTGGTCGACCCACGTGCGCACGCGCGAGAACTTGAGGATCTCGAGCAGGATCACCATGTAGAGCGACGTCGCGATCACGATGAGGGCGATCCCGACGACGGCGACCGTCGGCCACAGATGCCACTGACCGTGCGCGCGGAACGGGACGAAGCGCGTGGCGAGGGCGCCGCCCGCGAGGACGAGGCCCCAGACGTAGAAGTAGAGCGCCGCGCGCGTCTGCGAGAAGCCGATGTTGCGGAAGCGGTGGTAGAGGTGCCACGGCGTCGGCTCGTGCAGCGGCCGGCCGTACTTCAGGCGCTTCGCGATCACGAACGACGTGTCGAGGATCGGCACGGCGAGGATGAGGAGCGGGAAGAGCAGGGCGACCGTCGCCGCCGTCTTCAACGCGCCCTGGATGGCAACCGCCGCGAGGATGAACCCGAGCAGGTGCGACCCCGAGTCCCCCATGAAGATCCGGGCCGGGTAGAAGTTGTGCCGCAGGAAGCCGAGGCAGGCGCCGGCGACGATCGCCGAGAGGACCGCCGCCTCGGGCCGCCCGAGAGAGAGCGCGAGGACCGCGAACGTGCCGCCCGCGATGGCGCTGATCCCGGCAGCGAGGCCGTCCATCCCGTCGAGAAGGTTGATGACGTTCATCATCCCGACGATCCAGACGACCGTGGCGACGATCGAGAGCCAGTCCGGCAGCTCGTGGATGCCCAGCAGCGGGAAGCTGAAGTGCTCGATCGTGACGCCGAAGTACACGGCGATGAGCGCCGAGGCGATCTGGCCGCAGAGCTTGACCGACCAGCGGAGGCCGCGGAAGTCATCCGCCATGCCGACGGCCGTCGCCACCGCCGCGCCGAGGAGGATGCCGCGGTAGGCGGGCGTCAGCTCGAGGAAGGCGAGCGCCGGGATGAAGATCCCCAGGAAGATCGCGAGGCCGCCGAGGCGCGGCACGGCCCGCAGGTGCATGCGGCGCTGCTCGCCTGGCTCGTCGACGACGCCGAGAACGCGGGCGACGCGGCCCACCGCCGGCGTGAGCACGAGGACGACGGCGAGGGCGACGAGGAACCCCCAGAGAACGTCCATGTGCGCCGTGAAGATGTTCAGCACGGGTGCTTCGCCAGCTTACTTCGTGCCGTAGAGCCGATCTCCCGCGTCGCCGAGGCCCGGCACGATGTAGCCCTTCTCGTTGAGCCCGCGGTCGACCGCCGCGATCACGACGTGCACGTCTGGGTGGAGGGCATGGAGCCGCTCGATGCCCTCCGGCGCCGCGATGATCGCGATGAGCCGGATCGACTGGGCCCCGGCGCCCTTCACCGTTGCGACGGCGGCGGCGGTCGAGTTCCCGGTCGCGAGCATCGGGTCCAGGATGATGACGTCCCGGTCGGCGATGTCGGCGGGGAGCTTGACGTAGTACTCGACCGGCTCGAGCGTCTCCTCGTTCCGGTAGAGGCCGATGAAGCCGACCCGCGCACCCGCGATGAGCGAGAGAACGCCGTCGAGCATCCCGACCCCCGCACGCAGGATCGGGCAGACGGCCACCTTCTTCCCCGAGATGCGCGGGACGGTCGTCC
>DATBJE010000094.1:0-3019 GCA_036556565.1 Gaiellaceae bacterium | reverse complement strand
CTCCACGCCTTCCCCGACATGATCCAGCGCTACTTCGGCGACGGCTCCGCGCTCGACATGTCGATCCGCTGGTCGCACGAGCCCGAGCTCCTCGGCACCGCGGGCGGGACGAAGCTCCTCCAGGACTACTGGGGCGACGAGGCGATCCTCATCACGTCGGGCGACGGCCTCCACGACGTCGACCTGACCGCGCTCCTCGGCCACCACCAGCGGACGGGCGCGCTCGCCACGCTGACGGTGAAGCCGGTCCCCGACCCGTCCTCGTACGGCGTCGTCATCCTCGACCGCGACACCCGCGTGCGCGGCTTCCAGGAGAAGCCGCGGCGCGACGAGGCCCGCAGCGACCTCGCCAACTGCGGCGTCTACGTGATCGAGCCCGAGCTCCTCGAGCGCATTCCCTCGAACACGTTCTACGACTTCGGCGAGGACGTCTGGCCGGCCCTGGTCGCCGCCGGCGAGGAGGTCTATGCGTACACGACGATGGCCTACTGGAACGACGTCGGCGATCTCGACGAGCTGCGCAACACCATCCTCGACGCCGTGCTCGGGCACGTCCGCGTGGACGTCCCAGGCGAGGAGATCTCGCCCGGCGTGTGGGCCGAGGACGGGTGCCGGATCGACGCGACGGCGACGATCGACGGGCCCGTCGTCCTCGGCCCCAACGTGACCATCGAGGCGGGCGCGCAGATCCGCGGCCCGGCTGCCATCGGCGCCGACTGCCTCGTGGGCGAGGCGGCGGCCATCCGCCGCGCGGCCCTCCTGCCCGGGAGCGTCGTCCCCGACGAGGGGCTGGCCATCGCGGGCATCTTCGGCGACGCGTCGAAGCTCGCCGACAGCATCCTCCGCTACCCCGCGGCGCCCGACTAGCGGGTTCCGCGGCCTCTAGCCGACGAGTGCCTCGGCGGGGCGGAGGCCCGCGAGCCGCGCCGAGGGGAGTCGATCCGTGTCGCCGACGACGAGGGCGAGCGCGCCGAGCACCTCGGCCCGCTCCCCGAGGACGCCGGGGAGGACCTGCACGGCCCGGGCGGCGCCGGGCTGGGCGTAGCGGTCGACCGAGTCGCGGATGCCGCGGAGGAGCGGCTCGCCGGCCGCGCTCAGCTCGCCGCCGACGATGATCGCCTCCGGGTTGAGGTTGTTGCAGAGGTCGGCGAGAACGCGGCCGATGGCGCGACCGGCGTCGCCGACCACCCGGGTGGCGCCGGGGTCCCCGTCCGCGACCAGGCCGAGCATCCCCGCGAGCGTGAGGTCGTCCCCGTGCGCCGGCCGGAGGAGCGCGAGGAGCGCGCCCGTGGCGGCGATCGTCTCGAGGCAGCCGCGGTTCCCGCACCGGCAGACGACGCCGTCCACCCGCACCTGGACGTGCCCGACCTCGCCGGCGAGTCCCGTCGACCCGTGGTAGAGGCGCCCGCCGAGCACGAGTCCGGCGCCGATGCCGGAGTAGTGCCGGACATAGACGACGTCGCGCAGCCCGCGGCCGACGCCGAAGGTGACCTCGGCGAGCGCCCCGAGGTTTGCGTCGTTGTCGACCTCGACGTGGGTCCCGAGGCGCCGGGCGAGCTCGGGCCCGGCCCGAAGGCCGATCCAGCCGGGCAGGATCGTCGACGATCCCACCGTCCCGTTCCGGCGGTCGATCGGGGCCGGAAGCCCTATGCCCGCCCCGATCACGAGCGAGCGGTCGACGCCCGCCTCGGAGAGCACCTGGCAGACGAGGTCCGCGGCCGCGTCGAGCGCCAATCCCGCCTCGTGGTCGACGTCGAGCTCGACCGAGCGTTCCGCGAGGACCGTGGAGGAGAGATCGGCCACCGCGACCCTGAGGTGCCGGTGCCCGAAGTCGATGCCCACCGCCGCCCCGGCCGACGGGCTCAGCCGGAGCAGAACGGGAGGTCTGCCTCGCCCCTGGGTGGTCGGGCCCTGGTCGGCGGCGGTCGTCTCGACGACGAGGCCCCGTGCCTGCAGGTCTGCGACGGCGCTCGCGACGGTCGTTCGCGAGAGCCCGGTGAGGCGGGCGAGCTCGCTCCGGCTCGTCGTCCCGCCGCGTCGCAGCGCGTCGATGACCCGGAGCCGGTTGAGCTCCCGCACGCCACCGGACGCTCCCGGCTCGGTCGCCATGGGACCGGACCTTACGCTTTCGCGGGTTCTGGACAAAATCGGGCGGTCGACGGGCCGATATATGCGGAGACCTGCTGAAAGGGCCTTCGAGAACCCGGGCTTGAAAACGGCCGTCAGGCCCCCTAACGTACCCGCGACAGAGCAGGCGTCGTCCGTGTGCGAGAGGGAGGAACTCGTGAGGAGATTTTCGTTCATGTCCACCGGATCCGGGCGGCACCGCCCCTGGCTCTTCGTGATCGCCGCCCTCGTCGCGTCGCTCGCCTTCGTGGCGGCAGGCTGCGGCGGCGATGACGACGAGGGCGAGGCGACCGACACGGGCGGCGGCGAGGCCGCCGCCGGCGGCGGGGGCTGCGACAAGCCGATCTGGGTGCTCCTTCCGGACAGCGCGTCGTCGCCGCGGTGGGAGACCGACGACCGGCCCTACTTCGACAAGGCGTTCACCGACGCCGGGGTCGACCACACCATCGTCAACGCGGAGAACTCCGCCGAGACGCAGCAGTCCCAGGCCGAGCAGGCGATCGCCGACGGCGCGGGCGTGATCGTCCTCGTCAGCCTCGACACGGGCTCGGGCGGCGCGATCATCGACTCGGCGAAGGACGCCGGGGTCCAGGTGATCGAGTACGACCGGTTCAACACCGGCAGCTCGGGCGGCGCCGCGTACGTCAGCTTCGACAACGTCAAGGTCGGGGCGACGATGGCCGAGCTGATGACCCCCGTCATCGACGCGCTCCCCGCGGACAAGCCCGCGGTCTTCATGCTCAACGGCGGTGAGGAGGACAACAACGCGTTCCTCTTCCGTGACGGCTACAAGGCCACCGTCGACGAGAAGGTCGACGCCGGCGAGTGGACGCTCGCGGGCGACCAGTTCGTCCCCGGCTGGGGCGCGAACGGCGAGGGCCAGGGGATCATG
>DATBJE010000093.1:0-1551 GCA_036556565.1 Gaiellaceae bacterium | reverse complement strand
CGTCCACTTCGGCGACCTCCTGTGGCGCTCCGTGGGGACGGTCGGGGGCGACGAGGGGATCCACACCTTCGAGAACGACACCGGCCCCGACGACGCGAACCACGCGCAGCAGGGCCTCTTCGTGCTCGTCGCGCCCGGGGTCGAGCCCGGGCCCCGCGACGGCGCGCACCTGCTCGACGTCGCGCCGACGGTCCTCGACCTGATGGGTATCGCCGTCCCGGGGTCAATGCGGGGCACGAGCCTCCTCGCCGGCGCCGAATCGGGGTGAGCGGACACGTCCCGCTTGGTCTACGGGGGGTGCCCGCTCACACCCAACCGCGAGGGACGCGTAGAGGGAAGCCAGACGCGACCCCTCGGCGTACGAACGACGGCCGCGGCCAGCCGTCGCCGTCCTGCGAGGCTACTGGACCCACGGCCGCGCGACCACTAGCCGTCCGGCCAGCCTAGAAGACGGGTGTCTCGCGCCAGGTGCCCCACACCTCGCGGAGCGCCTCGCACATCTCGCCCATCGTCACGTACGCCTTCGAGGCGTCGACGATCGCGGGCATCAGGTTCGCGTCCGGCAGCGCCGCGTCGCGGCGCAGTGCGGCGAGCGTCGCCTCGACCGCGGCCGGGTCGCGGCGGGCGCGCAGCGCGGTCACCCGCTCGACCTGCTTCCGCTCGAGCGCCCCGTCGATCCTGAGGGTCTCGATCGGACGCTCGTCCGGCTCCTGGTAGCGGTTGACCCCGACGATCACGCGCTCGCCCGCCTCGACCTCGCGCTGGAACCGGAACGAGGCCTCGGCGATCTCCCGCTGGAAGAAGTTCTCCCTGATCGCCGGTACCACCCCGCCGAGGGCGCGGACGCGCTCGAAGTAGTCGTACGCCTCGGCCTCGAGGCGGTTGGTCAGCTCCTCCAGGTAGTACGAGCCGCCGAGCGGGTCGATGGTCGAGGCGACGCCGGTCTCGTGGGCGAGCACCTGCTGGGTGCGAAGCGCGAGCTTGACCGCGTGCTCGGTCGGGAGCGCGAGCGCCTCGTCGAAGGAGTTGGTGTGCAGCGACTGGCAGCCGCCGAGCACGGCGGCCATGGCTTCGATCGCGGTGCGCACGACGTTGACCTCGGGCTGCTGCGCGGTCAGCGAGACGCCCGCGGTCTGCGCATGGAACCGCATGAGCCACGAGCGCGGCTCCCTCGCCCCGTAGCGCTCGCGAAGCTCCCGCGCCCAGATGCGCCTCGCGGCCCTGAACTTCGCGATCTCCTCGAAGAAGTCGATGTGCGCGTTGAAGAAGAAGGAGAGGCGCGGAGCGAAGTCGTCGACGGCGAGGCCGCGGGCCATCGCCGCCTCGACGTAGGCGAAGCCGTCGGCGAGCGTGAAGGCGAGCTCCTGGGCCGCCGTCGAGCCGGCCTCGCGGATGTGGTACCCCGAGATGGAGACGGGGTGGAAGAGCGGCACCTCGCGCGCGCAGAACTCGATCATGTCCACGCACAGCCGCATGGACGGCTCGGGCGGGAAGATCCACTCCTTCTGCGCGATGTACTCCTTGAGGATGTCGGTCTGGATCGTCCCGCGG
>DATBJE010000092.1:0-3387 GCA_036556565.1 Gaiellaceae bacterium | reverse complement strand
CCTGATGATGAAGCGGCTGCGCGAGCAGATGAGCGAGCACGAGGCCGCCATCGAGCTCACGGAGGAGGCGAAGGAGCTCCTGGTCGAGAAGGGCTACGACCCCGCCATGGGCGCCCGCCCGCTCCGCCGCGCGATCCAGCGCTTCATCGAGGACCCGCTCGCGGACTTCGTCCTCGGCCGGTCGATCAAGCCCGGCTCGACGATCCTCGTCGGCCGCAAGGACGACGACGAGGTCGACATCTCGATCATCGAGGGCCAGGCACCCGAGGAGCCCGAGAAGGTCACCGTCCCGGCCGAGCCGCCCTCGGACGAGGCGGCCACGGACGACGCGCACCCCGACGACGTCGACTAGCCGTCCGTGACCGTCGCGGTCGTCGGCGGCGGCGCCGTGGGCCTCGCGTGCGCATGGTCGCTCGCCCGCCGCGGCGCGAACGTCGTGCTCTACGAGCGCGGGTCGGTGGGGTCGGGCTGCTCCGGGGGAACACGGGCTGGATCTGCCCCGGGCTCGCGGCGCCGCTCCCGGCTCCGGGAGTCATGAGCGGCGCGCTCCGGGGCTTGGTGCGGCGCGACAGCCCCATCCGCATCAGGCCGCTGGTCGGCCCGTCGTTCCTGCGCTGGTCGTGGGAGTTCTGGCGGGCCTGTACGCCCGAGCGCTACCGGGCGGGGCTCCAGGCGACCGTCGCGCTCTCGGCGCGCACGCTCGAATGCTTCGACGCCCTCCGCGACGCCGGCGTCGAGTTCGAGGCCCACGAGAGCGGGATGGTGGTCGCCGCCCTCACCGAGCCCGGCCTGCAGGAGTACGCGGACATGCTGCTCGAGGGGCGGGCGGCCGGCTATGCGGGGGACGTGAGCGTGCTCGACGGAGCCGAGGTCCGACAGCTCGAGCCGGCCGCGAGCGAGGCGGTGATCGGCGGCGTCGCGGCTCCCGCGGAGCGGTACGTCCGCCCCGAGACGCTCACGGCCGGCCTCGCCGCCGCCCTCCGTCGTGAGGGCGTCGAGGTGCTCGAGGGAGTCGAGGTGCGAGAGCTCGCGGAGCTCGGCGCCGACGCCGTTGTGGTCGCGGCCGGAGCGTGGTCGGGGCCGCTCCTCGCGATGGCCGGCGTCCGCATCCCGATGGAGGCGGCCAAGGGCTACAGCGTCACCGCCCGGGGGGAAGGAACCGCGCCGCGGCACGCCTTCTACCTCGCGGAGGCGAAGGTCGGCTGCTCGACGTTCGGCGACTCGGTCCGGATCGCGGGCATCTTCGACCTCACCGGCCTCGACGACCGGCTCCGGCGCGGCCGTGTCGAGACGGTCACGCGCTCGGCGGCGGCGTACTTCCGCGACTGGCGTCCGCGTCAGGTCGAGCTCGAGTGGGCCGGCCTGCGCCCCTACCCGTCCGACGGCCTGCCCGTCATCGGCCGCGTCCCCGGCCGCGAGCGGCTGTTCGTCGCCACCGGGCACGGGCGCCTCGGCATCACGCTCGCGCCCGTCACGGGAGAGCTCCTGGCCGACGTGATCCTCGACGGAGCCGAGCCGCCCGAGCTCGCGCCGTTCGCCGTCGACCGCTTCCTCTAGCGCTCCACGCTCCGGCGGGCGTCGAGGCGCTGTGGCAGACTCGCCGCCCGTGCCGCTGATCGACTACGAGGACGTCTCGCCCGAGGTGCGCGCCGTCTACGACGACATCATGGAGACCCGGCAGGTCGACTGGGTCAACAACTTCTGGAAGGCGCTCGCGGCCGACCCGGTCACGCTCCGGCGCACCTGGGAGTCCGTCAAGGAGGTGATGGCTCCCGGCGCGCTCGACCCGCTCGTGAAGGAGCTCGTCTACGTCGCGGTCTCGGTCACGAACGGCTGCGAGTACTGCATCGCATCGCATTCGGCCGGCGCGCGGGCGAAGGGCGCGACCGAGGAGCAGCTTGCCGAGCTGCTGGCGGTGGTCGGCATGGCGAACGAGACGAACGCGCTGGCGACCGGCTACGGCGTGCCCGTCGACGACGCGTTTCGGCGCGAGTAGCGGCACGATCTCGTCACGATGCCGCGCGGTTCGGCGTCGGACCGCCTGCCTAGACTGGACCGCCCATGGCGAAGCCGGCCGTCAAGCACGCGTGCTCCGAATGCGGCTACACGACCGGGAAGTGGCTGGGCCGCTGCCCCGCGTGCGGCGGCTGGGGGACGCTCGTCGAGGAGCGGGCCCTCGCGCCCGCGCCCGGCGTCCGGGGCGGCTCCGGCGGAGCCAGGCCGGTGCTCCGCCTCGTCGAGGTCGAGGCCTCCGACGCGCAGCGGATGGCGACCGGCGTCCCGGAGCTCGATCGCGTGCTCGGGGGCGGGCTGGTGCCGGCCTCCCTCGTCCTCGTCTCCGGCGACCCCGGGATCGGCAAGTCGACGCTGCTGCTCATGGCCCTCCGGGAGATGAGCGCCGAGCGGCGCGTCGTCCTCGTCACCGGCGAGGAGTCGGCGGCGCAGGTGAAGCTGCGCGCCGACCGGCTGGGCGGGGCCGACGACGTGCGCATCCTCGCCGAGACGAACCTCGACGACGTCTGCGCGACGCTCGAGACCGAGAAGCCGGACGTGTGCGTCGTCGACTCGGTGCAGACGCTCTACGCGCCCGAGCTCGGGTCGGCGCCGGGCTCGGTGGCGCAGGTGCGCGAGGCGGCCGGGCGGCTCCTGCGCGTCGCCAAGGAGCAGGAGGTGGCCACGTTCCTCGTCGGGCACGTGACGAAGGAGGGGGCGGTGGCGGGCCCGCGCGTCCTCGAGCACCTCGTCGACTGCGTCCTCCACTTCGAGGGCGACCGGTACCGGTCGCACCGTGTCCTGCGGGCCGTGAAGAACCGCTTCGGCTCGACGAACGAGCTCGGCGTCTTCGAGATGACCTCGGTTGGGCTCGTGGCCGTCGAGGACCCGTCCGAGCTGTTCGGGCGCCCCGACGACGAGCAGCCCGGCTCGGCCGTCGTCTGCACCGTCGAGGGAACGAGGCCGCTGCTCCTCGAGGTGCAGGCGCTCGTCTCCCCGAGCGACCTCGCCATGCCGCGCCGGGTGGGCACCGGGGTCGACCCGAAGCGCCTCTCCATGATCGTCGCCGTGCTCGCGCGGCACGCCGGCGTGTCGCTCGGCTCGGCCGACGTCTTCGTGAACGTCGCCGGTGGCGTGAGGGTCGACGAGCCTGGCGCCGACCTCGGGATCGCGCTGGCGATCGCATCCGCCGCCCGCGGCCTCCCCGTCCGCTCCGGGGTCGCGTGCTTCGGCGAGATCGGCCTGACCGGTCGGCTCCGCCCCGTCGCCCAGGCCGAGCGGCGCCTGGCCGAGTGCGCCAAGCTCGGCTTCTCCGAGATCCTCGTGCCGGACGGCACCGAGTCCCGTGGCACAATGCGCCTCACGGCAGCGGGAACGCTGCGAACGGCGATCACG
>DATBJE010000091.1:0-10313 GCA_036556565.1 Gaiellaceae bacterium | reverse complement strand
GCGCTCGTCGTCGTGCCGATGCAGAGCTTCTCGTAGCGCCCGTCGGCGAGCTTGCGGACGTTGGGCGCCGTGTGCAGGAGGAACGCGCCGGTCAGGTCGAGCGGCGGCTCCACGCCCTCGTCGAAGATGCGGATCTGGGTGCGGTCGCGGATGCCGATCACGTGTCCGTCGACGACCACCGAGTCGCCGGCGCGCAGCCCGCGGATCGCCTCCTCCCCGGCGGGGAACGTGAGCCTGCGCTCGGCCATCAGCTGCCGGCTCCAGGAGCCATGTCCGGGGTCAGACCCCAGACGTGTACGAAAAGGACGTCTCCTGCGGCCACCAGCAGGGCTTTCCCGGCGGTCGGCCGAGCGGGAGAGCCGGCCCGAGGAGACATGGACGGGGTCAGACCCCGGCCGTGGCTGGAAGGGACACTCATCAGGCTTCCCGGTCGTACTCGACGGATCCGTCCGCGGCGACGTGGGCCGTCGCGCGGCGGGCCGCCCAGCACTGGTAGTTGACGGCGACGGGGTTCAGGGTCATGTGCGTGTCGGCGTGCTCGACGTGGCAGTGGAGGACGGTGACGTCGCCCCCGAGGCCCATCGGGCCGATGCCCGTCTCGTTCAGGAGCTCGGTCAGGTCGTCCTCGAGCTGCGCGACGAGCGGGTCGGGATTGCGGGTGCCCACCGGCCGCGCGATCGCCTCCTTGGCGAGGTGCATGGCGTAGTCGGCGGAGCCGCCGACGCCGACGCCGACGATCCCCGGTGGGCACGGCTTGCCGCCGGCGCCGACGATCGAGTCGAGGACGAACCGCTTGATCCCGGCGACGCCGTCGGCGGGGACGCACATCTTCAGGAAGCTCATGTTCTCCGAGCCCGAGCCCTTGGGCACGCACTTGACGTCGAGCCCGTCCCAGTCCCGCACGAAGTCCCAGTGGACGATGGGGACGCGGTAGCCGACGTTCTGGCCTGTGTTCTCGCGCGTCAGCGTGTGCACGGTGTTCGAGCGCAGCGGGTGCTCGACGGTCGCGCGCTCAGTGCCCTCGCGCAGGGCCTGGTAGATCCGCGCCGGGTGCAGCGGGAAGCCCTCGCCCACGCGGCAGTAGTAGACGGCGATGCCCGTGTCCTGGCAGACGAGGTTGCGCTCCTCCTCCGCCACCTCGACGTTGCGGAGGATCGTCTGCAGGACGCGCCGGCCGGGCACGGAGGTCTCGCGGTCGGCGGCATCGGCGAGCGCGTCGCGGAGGTCCTGGGGGATGTCCTTGAGCGCCCAGACGTAGAGGTGCGCGGCGGCGTCCTCGACGACCTTCTCGAGATCGGTGGCGATCGCCATCAGGCTCTCGCCTTCTCCGCAGCGGCCGCGCCGGCCCGGCGCCCGAAGACGCAGCACTCGAGCAGGGAGTTGCCCATCATGCGGTTACGGCCGTGCGTCCCGCCCGCGATCTCGCCGCAGGCGTAGAGGCCCTCGACCGTCGTCTCCCCGCGCTCGTCGATCAGGAGGCCCCCGTTCTGGTAGTGGAGCACCGGGTACGTGAGGATCGGCTCGGCGAGGGGGTCGACCCCGTCGGCGCGGTAGCGGCGGAGCATGTATGGGAGCGACACCGCCGCGTCGCCCGCGGGGATCCGGGTCGTGTCGAGCCACACGGCCGGGCGGCCGTCCGGGGCCTCGACGCCCAGCCCCCTCTCCACCTCGTCGAAGATCGCCCGGGAGACCTCGTCGCGCGGGCCGAGCGAGTCGGTGAACTCCTCGCCGTCGGCGTTCAGGAGGACGGCGCCGTACGCCCGGGTCGTCTCCGGGATCGAGTAGCCCTGCACCGTCGGCGGCCAGGCGCCTCCGTTGGGGTGGTACTGCAGCGCATCCAGGTCCCGCGCCTCGGCCCCGAGGCCGCGCGCGATCCCGGTCACCTCGCCGGTCGCTCCGGGATGGTTGGTCGTCAGCTCGCCGCGCTCCCTCGCCACGCGGAAGCAGCGGCCCCCGGCCGCGAGGACGACGGCGCCCGCGTCGACCACCTGCCCGCCGCAGCGGGCCCGCCAGCCGGATTCGCGCGGCACGAGCTCGAGCAGCGGCGACTTGGGCAGCGCACGCGTGCTCGAGGCGGAGACGGCCTCCCGCAAGGCGCGGGTGATCGCGAGCCCGGTACGGTCGCCGACCTGGAGGAGCCGCCTGCGGCTCGAGCCGCCGCAGCGCGCGAGACGGTAGCCGCCGTTGTCGCGCGTGAACTCGACGCCGGCCCCCTCGAGCCAGTGGATCGTGTCCGGGGCCTCCGACGTGAGTACCTGGACAAGCCCCATGTCGGCGGTCTCGTGGGAGCTTCGCCAGACGTCCTCGGCGTGGAGCTCGGGCGAGTCGTCGTCCCCGAAGGCGGCCTGGATGCCGCCCTGCGCCTTGGCCGAGTTGCAGGACTGGAGCGAGGTCTTCGCGCAGAGAACGACATCGGCGCCGGCGCGCTCGGCGGACACCGCGGCGGCGAGGCCGGAGGCACCGCTCCCGACCACGAGCACGTCGGCGCAGAGGGGCTCACCCATAACCGTGGGACTCTACCACAGCGTGCTAATCACAGGCATTTGCGTCGCTTATGGTCTTTCAAGCCGATCCAAGGGCGCGCCGATAGAGGATCCATGGCCCGTACGCTCGGTCTCGTCTCGATCCTCGTCACCCTCGCGGTCGTCGCCTACCTCTACGTCCAGTCCGGCGACGAGACCGGGCCGACGTCCGACCTCGCAGTCGAGGCGGAGGAGCAGGCGGCGCAGGTCGCCGCGGGGACGGGCTTCCAGCAGGCGGCCTTCGCGCTCGAGGAGCAGATGGCGACGACGGGAACCTACGCCGGCGCCGTCATGCCCACGGGCGTCACGCTCGTCCGCGCCGACGCCGCGTCCTACTGCCTCCAGGCGGGGACGGGAGCGACGGTGCAGCACCTTGCCGGCCCCGGCGGGAGCCCGGCGCTCGGCCCCTGCTGAGAACTTGGATCTAGAGCGGGCTGCGGCTCGCCTCGAGCACGTCCGAGCGCTCCGTGTCCCTGACGCCGGGGACGAGGAGGCAGAGCGCGGTCGCCGACATCGCGGCGAGCCCGGCGGCGATCAGCGTCGCCTGGGCGCCGATGCCCGCGGCGATCGGCCCCGTGAGCGCGAACGAGATGGGCACGAGGCTCGTCGCGCAGAACCAGTCGAGGCTCGTCACCCGGCCGAGGAGGTGCGTGGGGACGAGCGTGTGCACGAGCGTGCCCCAGATGATCATCCCGACGGTGAAGAGCCCTCCCTCGACGAAGCTGATCGCCATCAGCTGCCAGACGGTCGAGGCGAGCCCGAACCCGACCAGGGCGAGCGCGCCGAGCGACCACGCGCCGTACATGAGCGTGATGTGTCGCCGGGGAAGCGTGCGCTGGCCCATGAGCAGCGCCGCGAGCAGCGAGCCGACGCCGCCGCACGCGAGCACGAGACCGAAGTCGCCGGCGGTGCCGCCGAGCTCGTTCCGGATGCGGAACGGGATCAGCACCTCCACCGGCCCCCAGTAGGCGAGCAGGAACGCGGCCGCGCCGAGGAGCGTGACCCAGAGCCATGTGCGCGCGCGAACGAATGCAAGTCCCTCGCGCAGCTCCCTCGCCATCGACGTGTGGTCGCCGGCCTCCCGTCCGGCGGGCCGGGCGCGGATGAGCGCGATGGCGGCCGCCGAGACGACGAAAGTCGCGGCGTCGACGAAGAACGCCTCGGCGATGCCGAACGTCGCGATGAGCCAGCCGCCGAGGGCGGGCCCGACGAGGGCGAACGCGAAGGGGCGGATGAACTGGTCGAGCGAGTTCGCCTGGAGCAGCAGCCGCCGCGGCACGATCTGGGGCACGAACGACATGAACGCGGGCCCGAAGAACGCCTCCCCCACGCCGAAGATCGCCGCGAGCACGATCAGGTGCCAGAGCTGGATCGCGCCGGTCAGCGCGAGCACGCCGATCGTCGCCACGGCGACGGCCCGGACGAGGTCCGCGCTGATCATGATCCGCCGACGCTCCACCCTGTCGGTCACGACACCGCCGATGAGCACGAAGATCGCGACCGGAAGCGTCCACGCGACCCCGACGAGGGACAGCGCCGTCGGGGAGCTCGAGAGGTCGTAGACCTGCCAGGCGACCGCGACGACGTACACCCCGTCGCCCGTGAGCGACACCGTCGCGCCCGCCCAGAGCAGGGCGAAGTCGCGGATCCGCAAGGGCCGCAGGATCCCGACACGCCCGAGGCGCGACCGGACCGCTGGGGGCAGGTACCTCAGCTCCACGGCGCCGGTCTCAGTATGCGCTCCGCCTCCGCGAACGGGCGAAGCGACGACGGTTCTGGCGCTCCTCCGAGCGCGCGCGGGCATCGGTCTTCAGCTCTAGGTGCCGGAGCTCCCGGAGCAGCTTGCGGTAGCTCTCGAGCCGGTCGGGATCGAGGCGGCCGTCGGCGACGGCGGCGAGCACCTCGCAGCCGGGCTCGCTCTCGTGGGCGCAGTCGGCGAAGCGGCACTCGGCGGCCAGCGAGGCGACGTCGTCGAACGCCTCCCCCAGGCCGCCGCCGGCGTCCCAGAGGCCGAGCTGGCGCATGCCCGGCGTGTCGAGGACGAGCCCGCCGCCCGGGACGGCGAAGAGCTCCCTGGCCGTCGTCGTGTGCCGGCCGCGGCCGTCGTTGCGGAGCCCGCCGACGTGCTGGCGCTCCCCGCCGAGCAGTCGGTTGACGAGCGACGACTTGCCGACGCCGGACGAGCCGAGGAGCGCGACCGTCCGGTTGCCGGCGAAGTACGCGGTCAGCCCGTCGAGGTTGTCGGCCTCGCGGCAGCTGACCGCGTGCACGGGGACGCCGAACGCGATCGCCTCGACCTCGGCGAGCTCCGCTGCTGGGTCGTCCGCGAGGTCGCTCTTGTTGACGACGATGACGGGCTGCGCGCCGCTCTCCCACCCGGCGGCGAGGTAGCGCTCGAGCCGGCGGACGTTGAGATCGGCGTCGAACGCGGTGACCAGGAAGACGACGTCCACGTTCGCGGCCAGCACCTGCTCCACCACGTCGGTGCCGGCGGCCTTCCGGACGAACGCCGTCGCACGCGGGAGGACCGCGTCGACGGTCGCCGGGGCCCGGACCGCGACCCAGTCGCCGACCACGGGGAGATCGGCCGGGCCTGCCGACTCGTGGCGGAGACGGCCCGAGACCTCGGCGGACAGCTCGCCCGCCTCGCCCCGGACCGTGTACAGGCCACGCTGCTGCGCGGCGACGCGCGCCGGCGCCAGCCCGGCGGCTGCGTACTGCTCGAACTCTTCTTCTCGGCTCGGGGTCCACCCGAGCGCCGACAACGCCAGGGACACGATGAGTCTCCTTTTTCTTCGACAGGCAGGAACGAACGGCGCGGGTCCCCGCGCGGTCGTTCGACTCCGGAGGCTCGGCCCCTAGCCGGGGCTCGCCGGACCGCGCGGGAAGGGAGCTGGCGCACTCTCGATCATCGTCAGGCCCTCCTTTCCTCGGGATCCGGTCTGAGGGAATTCTAGACGAGCGGGCAGACCGTCACTCGCCGAGCCCGCCGAAGATCGCGAACGGGTTCTGCGGCGTGACCTCCCAGACGAGGCCGCCGCCCGGCTCCACCTCGACCTTCGCGCCGGCCGGAGCCTCCGCCCGGAGACGCTCGGCGAGCGCGTCCGCCTCGTCCCGGTTGGCCGCGCCGACGAGCAGGAACGTGGCCCGCTTGACGATGGGAAATCCCTCGCCCTCGAGGATGTCCGCGAGCTCGTCCGTGGCCTCGTGGCTCGGGAGCGAGACCCGTACCTCCCACTCGGCGACGCCGGATGCCTCCGACTCGGCCGCCTCGCGCTCCTGCTGGCGCTCGTGCTCGGCCTCGATCTCCTCCTCGGTGCGCGGGAGCGGGATGCCCGCGTCCTTCCACGCCTGCTCGACCGGGTGCCAGCGCTCGAACGCCACCTGCGCCTCGAGGCCCTCCTCGGCCAGCCGCCCGGTCGCCACCCGCTCGGCCTCGCGCGCGCACTCTTCGGAATCGGCGTAGAGGAAGACGCGCGGCCCGTCGCGGGTCACGACGACCCGGCCGCCGAGGCGGTCGCGCTCGTCCGACTCGAACCGGCGCGCCGAGAGCCGCTCGACGAGCTGCGTGCCGTCGCCCTCGTCGTCGAAGTCCACCGTCAGGCGCCAGTCGTCCGCCATGACCGAATTCCTACCAGACGCTCCGCAGCAGCTCGGCGATCTCCGCCGGCGACGCGGGCCGTGGGTTCGCCTTCGCGCCCGCGCGCTCCGCCGCAAGCGCCGCGACGACCGGAAGCTCCTGCTCGGGGACGCCGAGGTCACCCAGGCGTTCGAAGCCCGCGAGGCGCGCGAGCCCTTCGACCGCCTCCGCCGGATCGCCGCCCGCGCCGATCGCCGCGCCGAAGCGCGCGATCTCCGCGTGGGCCACCGGCCCGTTGAAGCGAAGCGCGGGCGGCAGGCAGACGGCGTTCGCGGCACCGTGCGGGATCCCGTACCGCCCTCCCAGCGCCTGCGCCATCGCGTGGCCCAGCCCCATCCCCGCGCCGGCGAGCGCAGCCCCCGCGTGCATCGCCCCCTCGAGCAGCTCGGTCCGCGCCTCGCGGTCGGCTCCGTCCGCCAGGACGCGCGGCAGCGCGGCGGCGATCAGGGCCGCCCCGGCAAGCGCGTGGCGGTCCGCCTCGTCGTTCCGTCCCTCGACGTAGAGGGCCTCGGCCGCGTGCGCGAGCGCGTTGAGCGCCGTGCCGCCGCTCTCGCCCTCCGGAAGCCCGAGGGTCAGCTCGGGCTCGTAGAGGATTCCCTCCACCCGCGCGCCGCCGCCGCCGAGCTTCAGCCCGCGCTCCTCGTCCCGCATCCCGAACCCGCCCGTCCATTCGGCGCCCGAGTAGGTGGTCGGCAGCGAGACGACGGGCAGGCCCGTCCCGGCGCTCACCGCCTTCGCCGTGTCGATCGCGCTCCCGCCCCCGAGCGCGACGAGCCCGTCCACAGCCTGGGCGGCCGCCGTCGCTTCCTCGACGACCTCGACCGGGACGTGGGCGCGAACGCCGGCGAACCGCTTCGCGACCGGGAGCTCGAGCCCGTCCCAGCGACGGGTCGTGACGAGCAGCGGGCTTCGGATGCCGACCGCGGCCAGGAGCTCGTCGTAGGCGCCGAGGCCCCAGCGGACGATCATCCGACCTGCGCCTGGGCGAACGCGAGGAACGCCTCGGCCGCCCGGGTGGCCGGACGGCCCTTCGCGCGCACGACGTAGAGCTGGCGCGACGGCTCCAGCCCGGCGACGCGGGCCGAGCCCAAGGTTCCTGCGGCGAGCTCGCCCTCGATCGCGGTGCGCGAGATGAACGCGACCCCGTAGCCGGCGGCGACCGCGCTCTTGACCGATTCCTGGAGGCCCAGCTCGAGCTTCGACTCGAGCCGGCGTACGCGGAGCCCGGCCCGGCGCAGCTCCTCCTCGACGACCTGGCGGACGCCCGCTCCCTCCTGCATGACCACGAGGCTCTCGCCGTGGAGCTCGTCGAGCGAGATCTCGCCGCCGGCCACCGGGTGGCCCGGCGGGACGGCGAGGACGATCTCGTCGCGGGCGAGCGGCTCGAAGACGAGCGAGCGGTGCCGACGGCGCGCGCCGACCACGCCCAGCTCGATCTCGCGGGCCGCGACCCGCTCGATGACGGCGAACGTGTCGGCGATCGTGAGGGCGACGCGAAGGTCGGGATGCTGCCGCTGGAACTCGCAGAGCAGGATGGGCACGAGGTGGGCGCCGGGGCCGGTCGAGGCGGCCAGCGAGAGGGTCCCCGTCAGCCGCCCCTCGTCGACGGCGGCAACGTCCTCGAGCATCTGGTCCTCGAGCTGGAGCATCCGCTGCGCGCTCCGGTACAGGCGCTGCCCGGCCTCCGTCGGTTCCACCCGCCGGCCCGAGCGGTCGAGGAGGCGCTGGCCGAGTCGCTCCTCGAGCGCCCTGACCTGCAGGCTGACCGCGGGCTGGGTCACGCCCAGGCGCTCGGCGGCCTGCGAGAAGCTCTTGCGGTCGACGACGGCGCAGAACGCGGCCAGCTGGCGCGTGTCCATAAGACAAGCTTATACCTGCGCCGAAGCTGACTCGCCGCCTACACTCCCGCGGAATGCGGGTCTGGATCGACATCGCCGCGCCGGCGCACGTCCTCGTCTTCCGGCCGCTCATCGAGATCCTCCGGGAGGACGGCGTCGAGGTCGAGGTGACGACGCGGGACTTCAGCCAGAACCTCGGCCTGCTGAGGCTTCACGGGATCGACGCCGAGGTGATCGGCCGCCACGGCGGGCGCTCCGCCCCGGCCAAGCTCGCGACGATGACGACCCGCGTCGCCGGCCTCGTGCGCTGGGCACGCGGGCGGCGCTTCGACGCCGCTCTCGCGCACGCCTCGCACCACCTGACGATGGCGGCCCGGGCGCTCGGGATCCGGAGCGGGACTACGTTCGACTACGAGTTCGCCACCGTCCAGCACCAGCTCGGGTGCCGAGCCGCCAACCGCGTCCTCGTCCCCGAGGCGATCCCCGCGGAGCGCCTCGAGCGCTACGGCGTCCGGCCGCCGAAGCTCCGGCAGTACGCCGGCCTGAAGGAGGAGTACTACCTCTCCGACTTCGAGCCCGACCCCTCCGTCCCCGCGAGCCTCGGGCTCGACTCCGGGCGCGTGCTCGTCGTCGTTCGCACCCCCTCGGACTTCGCCCTCTACCACCGGCACCCGAGCCCGCTCTTCCCGGGCCTGCTCGACCGGCTCGGGCGCAGCGACGGGGTCCAGGCCGTCGTGCTCCCCCGCACCGACCGGCAGCGGGAGGACGTCCTCTCGCTCGGCCTGCCCTCGCTCGTCGTGCCCGAGGGCGCGGTCGACGCCCAGAGCCTCATCGCGCTCGCCGACCTGGTCGTCTCCGCCGGCGGGACGATGAACCGGGAGGCGGCGGCGCTCGGCGTCCCGGTCGCGACGGTGTTCGGCGGCCGGATCGGCGCGGTCGACGAGGCCCTCGTGCGCGAGGGCCGCCTCCAGGTCCTGACCGACCCGGCGGCGCCCGAGCTCGTCAAGCGCGACGCGGACGCCGAGCGTGTCCGCCGCGACCCGCGCCGCTTCCTCGACCTGCTCCTGCCGGTCTAGACCGGCCCGCGGTCAGGCGCCGCGGGGCGGGACCGCTGCCGCGGCCTCGTCGGCCTCGGCGACCGCGTCGGCGTCGACCCGCCGGGGCGCGCGCACCATCTCGCCGAGCCGGGAGACGACCTCGGCGGTCTCGCCCGCCTCCACGAGGCGGTCGAGGTCGGCGAGCTCGGCGTCGAGCCAGGCCGGGTCGACCGGCGGGCAGGCCGCACGCAGGATCTTCGGGTGGACCGTCGGGACCGATTCCTCGTCCTCGCCCCAGAGGTCCTCGTGGAGCTTCTCGCCCGGGCGGACGCCGATGAACTCGAGCGAGATGTCGCGGCCGGGCTCCTTCCCCGAGAGGCGGATCATGTTGTGGGCGAGGTCGACGATCCGCACGGGCTTGCCCATGTCGAGGACGAAGACGTCACCGCTCTCGCCGATCGCGCCGGCCTGGATGATCAGCTGGACGGCCTCCGGGATCGTCATGAAGTACCGCTCCATGTCGGGGTGGGTGACGGTCACCGGCCCTCCGCGCTCGATCTGGCGCCGGAAGAGCGGGATGACGCTGCCCGAGGAACCGAGGACGTTCCCGAACCGGACGGAGATGAAGCGAGTGCCGTTGCCCTCCCGCGCGGCGGCCGACTCGACGATCCACTCGCAGATGGCCTTCGTCTGGCCGAGGACGTTCTTCGGCCGGACCGCCTTATCGGTCGAGACGAGGACGAACCGCTTCGCGCCGTGCTCCGCCGCGATCTCGGCGACGACCCTGGTGCCGAGGACGTTGTTGCGCACCGACTCCAGGGGATTCGCCTCCATGAGCGGGACGTGCTTGTACGCGGCGGCGTGGAAGACGACCGACGGGTGATGCCGCTCGAAGAGGCGCCTCACCTTCGCGGGGTCGCGGACGTCCGCGAGGGCGGGGACCGTGGCGGTGAACCCGCGGTCGCGCTGGAGCTCGCGCTCGATCTCGACGAGCGCGCTCTCGGCGTGGTCGACGAGCACGATCTTGCGCGCCCCGAGCGCCGCGATCTGGCGGCAGAGCTCTGACCCGATGGAGCCGCCCGCGCCCGTGACCAGCACCGTCGCCTCGCTGACGTACGAGGCGATCGAAGGGACATCCAGCTCGATGGCCTCCCGCCCGAGCACGTCCTCCACCTGCACCTCGCGCAGCTGCTGCGAGAGCGCCAGGTCGCCGGCGATGAGCTCGTGGACGCCCGGGAGCGTCTTGACGGGCACGCTCGCGTCCCGGCAGGCGTTC
>DATBJE010000090.1:0-6369 GCA_036556565.1 Gaiellaceae bacterium | reverse complement strand
CCTCGGCCGCGTGGGCTCTCCGGACGACGTCGCCGGGGCGGTCGTCTACCTCGTCAACGCGCCCTTCGTCACGGGCACGTCGATCGTCGTCGACGGGGGCCGCCTCCTGGGTTGAACGGTTCCCTCAATCCGGCCCCGGGTTGAGTTTCGTATCCCGAATCGGTATGTCTGCAGCCGTGGCCACAGCCGAGAGCGACTCGGCACTCATCCAGCGCGTCGCCGGGGGGGACAGCGACGCCTTCACGGAGCTCTACCGGCGCTTCGCCCGACCCGTCCTCGCGATGGCCACGCGACAGCTGGGCGACAGCGGCCGGGCGGAGGACGCGGCCCAGGAGACCTTCGCGGCGGTATGGCGGTCGGCCCGGAGCTTCAAGCCCGAGCGCGGATCCGGCTCGGCCTGGCTCTACGCGGTCGCGCGGCACGCGATCATCGACCGGGCGCGCCAGCGGCGCGAGCCCGTGGTGGAGGTGCCGGAGGAGGCCTCGACCGAGGCCGGCCCCGCCGAGCGGGCCGAGAGCTCGTGGCTCACCTGGCGCGTCCACGCCGCGCTCGAGCAGCTGCCGGAGCGCGAGCGGGTCGTGCTCGAGCTCGCCTACTACAGCGGGCTCTCGCAGGCCGAGATCGCCAGCTACCTCGACGTGCCGCTCGGCACCGTGAAGACCCGGACCCGCACCGGGCTCGCCCGCATGGGCAGCCTCCTCGAGGAGGTGAAGCCGTGAAGGAGCCGCCGGATCTCCACGAGCTGGTCGGCGACGACCTTCCGGCCGACGAGCTGGAGCGCCTCCGTCACGCCGACGCGCTCCTCCGCAGCGTGCCGGCGCCGCCACACGAGGTGCCGCAGTCGCTCACGCAGGCCGTCGCGCGCGTGCCCGAGGCGGCCGCCCGCCGCTCGCGTCCGCGGCGGCGGTTTGCGGTCGCGCTCGCCTTCGCTGCCGTCGTCGCGGCCCTCGCCTTCGGGATCGGCCGCTGGGCCGGCGACAACGGCTTCGACACGGCCTACCGCGTCACGATGGAGCCGACGGCGGCCGCGCCCAACGCGAGCGCCGTCATCGACGTCGGACCCCGTGACGCGCAGAGCGGGAACTTCGAGATGCAGCTCGACGTCTCCGGGCTGCCCCCCCTCGAGGGGGACGACTACTACGCGCTCTGGCTCGGCCGCGACGGCAAGTGGGGGGCGACCTGCGGCTACTTCTCGGTGGGCGAGGGCGAGACGACCGTGCGCATGACCGCCTCCTACGACGTCCGCGACTTCGACTCGTGGGTGATCTCGGCGGCGCCGCGCGACGGGAAGGCTGCGCCGCTGCTCGTCGCCGACATCCCCGCGTCGTAGCGGCTGAGAGCTTCGAGTCTCTAGGGCCCGACGCGACCCGCGGCCACGAACGCCTCGTACGTGACCGGCATCTCCTCGGCGAGGAACCGCTCGCAGGCGTCGGCGTAGCGCCGGATCTCGCGCTGGGCCGTCTCGGCGGCCCGCAGGGAGACGAAGTTCATGAGCGAGCGGGCGTTCACCGTCCAGAAGAACTCGGTGTAGGCGCCGACGGGGAGCACCGACCGGGCGAGCTCACGTGCGACGCCGAGCTCCACGAGCCGCTCGTACGCGGCGAAGGCGCTCTCGTAGACGGCGCGCAGCTCCTCGCGGGTCGCCTCGGCGACCTCCGGGCCGACCTCCTCGAACGTGTACGAGCCGGGCTTCCCGACCTGTGTGCGCACGTCCTCGGGAGCGGGGACGTAGAAGTCGTCGGTCGCCTTCGCGTAGCGCATGCTGAACTCGTTGAAGGAGCCCACGCGGTGCCGGAACCACTCGCGGGCGACGAAGATCGGCGTGCGGACGTGGAAGCGGAACGCGTTGTGCTCGAAGGGCGTGTTGCCGGACCAGACCGGATAGCCGTTGCGTCGCACGTAGAGGGTTCCGTTGGGGACCTCGACGCAGTGGATGACCCCGTCGTAGGGCTCGACGCCCATGTGCCCAGGGGCCTCCGAGCGTGTCCTGCACAGGGCGGGGCGGGAGTTGCGGGGCGCATACACCGTGACCCGCCACCGGTCCTTCCGCCCGTAGTGGCCGTCGCCCGGCCGATGACGATGCGGCCGGACGCTCGCACTCCGACCGAGCTTGAGAGCGAGCTCCTGAACCTGGTCCGCGAGCTTCCGGCTCGTGGTGTAGAAGGTCTGACGCTCGACCCCGGTCGACCGCTCGATCCGCGTACCGTCCGACTCGAGCAGCCCGTCGAGAAGACCCTGGAGGAGATTGGGTGCGAGCGCGAGGAGCTCGCGCGGAATCACCTTCTCGCGCTCCTCGTAGCAGCGGGCGAAGAGATCCCGAATCGCCGGGTCGAGGATCACCGCGTGCAGCTTCCCCCAGCGCCTCACCTCGAAGCGAAGCTCGGCGGCAGTCGCCCGCAGATAGGCGATCTCGCGCTCCTTCCTCAGGTTGAAGCAGGCCGCGTTGGCTCGAGGCAGGTTTCCGTCGCCGATGAAGAACCCGACGAGGCGAAGGAGCGGGAGGGCCTCGACACGGATCTCTCCGAACCGGAGCTGGGCGGGCGCCGGGCCTCGCCATGACGAGGTGGCGACGTGGCGGTGAGCCCGCCACAGAACCGAATGGGCAGGACGTAGCGAGAACGACGGCCGCTCGCGTCCTTCCCGCGTCGTCAGGGTCGCCGCGAGCACGCGGTGATCGGGCGTGACGCTCAAGTCCAGGCTGTTGCCCTTGAACCCGATCATGTGGCCGCGATGCTCCTTGCGCACGAGCCGCAGTGCCGGCTGGTACTCGAGCTCGCCGGCGCGAGAGCGCGTCGCGAACAGCTCGGAGCCGGTCACCTCCGGCCACGGCTTCCACCCGGTGTGGGTCAACACGTCCGTCGCGTCGTCGTAGCATCCGTGGCGCTCCCGGAGGAGGAAGCGGATGAGCCCCGCGTCGGCGTCGTCCATCTCCTCCTTGCGGCGGGCGAAGCTGACGCGGGCCGCGTTCACGACCGAGAGATCGCTCGCCATCGCTTCGTCGAGGCGGACGAACCCGTGGTCGAGCACCTCGATGGTGCGGTCCTTCGGCACCACGGTCGCGCCGACGCTCATGCGAGCGAGTGTATCGGCGGCTCAGGCCGGTGCCGATGCTTCAGTACAGTTGATTGATCAACATGCGGCGACGGATCCACTGATGCGGCTGGCGTGCGCTCTCGGCGTGCTCGTGACTGCCCTGGTCCTGGCCGGAGCGGCGCAGGCGCAATCCGAGGAGCGTGAGCTCCCGGCGCTCGCGCCTGCCCCCGACGACGCGCTGACGGACGCCCTCGAAAGCGGCGAGCTGACCGAGGCCGAGTACGCGCTCGAGCGGGCGCAGAGCCTCTTCCAGCTCGGCAAGGTCCGACGTGAGTTCGGCGACGTCGAGCGAGCGGGGCCCCGCGACGCGACGCTCATCGGGCGGGATCTGGCCCTGCGCCTCCGATTTCTCCGAGGTGCCGATCGCGCGCTTGCGGAACGGATCCTGTCACGTCCGGATGACGGAAACGTCGTCGCCGGCCACGCGTGGAACCCCGCTGCGGTCCGAGGCGTCGGCTGCTTCCCGAACGTCTGTGTCAACTGGGTCGAGACGACGCCGGACGCACCCCCGGGGGCCGACGGTAACCCGCTCACCGTGCCTCAATGGGTCTTCGATGTCCTCGAGGCTTGGCAGGATGCATGGGACAGGGAGATCGTGGGTCGCGAATACTACCCACCGCTTTCGGACGCGACCTCTTCGAATGCCGGCTTCGACGACAGGCTCGACGTCTACATAGAGGATCTCGGTGTTGACGGCCTGTTCGGCTATTGCTGGACGGACGACCCGGGAGCGGACGATCCGACGGTCTTCGCAGTCTCCGCTTACTGCGTCGTCGACGACGACTACGCCCCGAGTCAGTACGGAAACGAACATACGCCGAACCAATACCTGGATGTCACCTCGGCCCACGAATTCCACCATACGTCGCAATTTGCCTACGACTTCCTCGAGGACGGCTGGCTCATGGAGGGCACGGCGACGAACATGGAGGAGGAGCTGTGGCCGGACATCAGCGACAACGTCAACTTCCTGCGCGATTACAGCCCACTCAATCGACCTTCTTCACCCCTGGACCGAAGCGGATTATTCGATTCTGAGTACGGCGCCTGGATTTTCTTTCGGTTCCTCCAGGACAAGGTCGCCGGCGGGAATCATGCGATCAATCGCGAGATCTGGGAGCGGGCGGACGCCAGTCCGAACAGGATGTTCGGCGACCAGTATTCGCTTCAGGCCGTCGAGTCCGAGCTCAGACAGCGTGGATACGACTTCGCCGATGTCTTCGCCCGGTTCGGTCGCACGAACCGTCTTCTCAGTTACTCGGACAACGCAATCAGCAGCTATCCGCGAGTGCCGATCACATTCTCGCGGATGATCGGCCGCCAGAGCCCGCGGACACGCGTCCATTCCTGGAAGGTGAACCACCTCGCCACGCGCTACTTCTCGTTCACGCCGGGCAGGCGGGTCTCGTCGAAGGCCAAGCTCGCGATCAGGGTCGTCCTGCCGGCCAGGGGCACCAGGTTCATGCGCGCGAGCGTCATGGTCATCGGGCGGGACAACTCGGTCGCGGCGCGCGTGCTCAGGGGAAAGAACGGCCTGGCGCGGACCACCACTCGCTTCAGCCGGAGAACCGTGAAGCGCGTCGACGTGGTCCTCTCGAACGGAAGCACGAGGACGTCGTGCGGGTCGAGCGTCGGTCCACCGTATTACTCGTGTCTCGGCGACCCCAAGGACGACGGCCGCGTCTTCAAGCTGAGCGCCGCGCTCCGCTAGAGACGCCCGGCCTCGACGATCCGCTGCAGGAACTGCTGCGTCCGGTGCTCGCGCGGCGCCGTGAAGATCTGCTCCGGGTCGCCCTCCTCGAGGATGACGCCGTCGTCGAGAAAGCAGACGCGGCCAGCGATGTCGCGGGCGAAGCCCATCTCGTGCGTGGCGATGAGCATGGTCATCCCACCGTCCGCGAGCTCGCGGATGACGCTCAGGACCTCGGCCACGAGCTCCGGGTCGAGGGCGCTCGTCACCTCGTCGAGGAGCATCAGCTCGGGCCTCATCGCGAGCGCCCGGACGATCGCCACGCGCTGCTGCTGGCCGCCGGAGAGTCGGTCGGGGTACTCGTCGCGCTTGTCCCCGAGCCCGAAGCGCTCGAGCAGCTCGACCGCCTGCGCCTCGGCGTCGCGCCTGCCCACGCCGAGCGCCTTCCGCGGCGCGAGCGTGACGTTGTCGAGCACGGTCATGTGCGGGAACAGGTTGAAGGCCTGGAAGACGATCCCGATGCGGCGGCGAACGCGGTTGACGTCGGCCCCCGGCGCGGTGATCTCCTCGCCGCCGAGGAGAATGCGCCCTTCGCCGATCGGCTCGAGGAGGTTCACGCAGCGGAGGAGCGTCGACTTGCCCGAGCCCGAGGCGCCGATGAGGCAGACGACCTCGTGCGGTGAGAGCGCGAGATCGATCCCCCGCAGCACCTCGTGCCTCCCGAACGACTTGTGGACGCCGTCGACGACGAGCGCCGGCGCCTCGCTCATTGGGCGCCGGCCGCGGCGAGCTGGCGCCGCCGGTCCCGCGCCACGAGCCAGTCGGTCAGCCGGGCGAGCGGGATCGTGAGGAGGATGAAGAGGATCGCCGTGACGACGTACGGCGTGAAGTTGAAGGTGTTCGCCGACTCGATCTGCGACTGACGGAACGCCTCGACGACGCCGAGGAGCCCGACGAGCGCGGTGTCCTTCGTGAGGCCGATGAAGTCGTTGAGGAGCGGCGGGATCACCCGCCGCACGGCCTGCGGCAGGACGACGAACCGCAGCGCCTGGAGGTGCGAGAGGCCGAGGGAGCGCGCGGCGGCGTCCTGGCTCGGGTGCACCGACTCGATGCCCGCGCGGTAGACCTCGGAGACGTACGCCGAGTACACGAGGACGAGGGCGACGATGCCCCAGAAGAGCGTGTCGATCGGCATCCACGAGAGGCCGAGGGCGGGGATGCCGAACCCGAGCATGTAGATGACGAGGATCGTGGGGACGCCGCGGAAGAGGTCCGCGTAGACGACCGCGAGCGCGCGCAGCGGGAAGAACACCGGCCCCGGGAGGCTGCGGAGCACCGCGATCAGGAGCGCGAGGGGCAGGATGAGCACCTCCGCGATCAGGAAGATCTTCACGTTGACGAGGAAGGCCTCCGGGATGACGTCGAGCGATTCCCGGAAGACCTCCCGGTTGAAGAACGCCTCCTTGAACGCCGGCCAGCCGGGCGCGTTGGCGACCACGAGGACGATCACGAGCGCGAACACGAGCGTGCTCGCGATCGCGATGAGGGTGCTCCGCCTCCCGGATCCGGCGGCGGTTCTCAAGCCG
>DATBJE010000089.1:0-1717 GCA_036556565.1 Gaiellaceae bacterium | reverse complement strand
CCGATCGCGATCGTCGCGATCGCGACCATCTGGAGGAGCAGGTTCGTGAAGTTGCGCTCGGTGAGGAACGTGTCGTCGAGGAGGCCGAAGACGATGACGATGACGACGAGGCCGAGGATGATCGGGAGCGATCCCAGCTCGCCGGCCTTGACCCCCTGCCACCAGCGGCGCAGGAAGCTCGAGAGCGACTCCGTGCCGGGGCCCTCGCCCGGAGGGGCGACCGGCGGAAGCGGCTCGGCGACGACGGCCGCGGTGGGATCGAGGCCGGCGTCCTGCTCGCTCATGCCTCGGCCACCTCCGTGGCGTCCATCCCGGGCACGTGGCCGATCGTGCCGGCCGTGATCGCGTGCACGACCTCCTGCTGCGTCGTCTCGGACTTCTTCAGGAGCGCGACCCGCTGCCCGAGGCGAAGCACCGTGATCCGGTCCGCGGCCTCGAACACGTCGTGGAGGTTGTGCGAGATGATCACGACTCCCAGGTTCCGCTCCGCCAGGCGGCGCACGAGATCGAGCACCTGCCGAGTCTGCGCGACCCCGAGCGCGGCGGTCGGCTCGTCGAGGATGACGAGCTTCGAGTCCCACATCACCGACTTGGCCACGGCGACGGCCTGCCGCTGTCCGCCGGAGAGACCGGCGACGGTCTGACGGACGGACCTGAGCGTCGTGACGGAGAGGCTGTCGAGGGTCTCGCGCGAGGAGCTCTCCATGCTCGACTCGTCGAGGACGACGCCGCCGCGGACGCGCTCGCGCCCGAGGAACATGTTGGCGACGACGTCGAGGTTGTCGGCGAGCGCGAGGTCCTGGTACACGACCTCGATCCCGAGCTTGGCCGAGTCGCGCGGGCCGTGGATCGACACGCGCTTGCCCTCGAAGTAGACCTCGCCCTCGTCGAAGGGGTAGATCCCCGCGACGCTCTTGATCAGGGTCGACTTGCCGGCCCCGTTGTCGCCGACGAGAGCCATGACCTCGCCGCGGCGAACCTCGAAGTCGACGTGGTAGAGGGCCTGGACCGCCCCGAACGCCTTCGAGACGCCCCGGCACTCGAGCAGCGGGGTTTCGGTCTCGGGCGTCGCCATGGTCTAGAGCCGGGGAGCGGGGACGCCCGTGGGCGTCCCCGCAGCTCCCGGTGTTTCGATTAGCCGCCGTTCTCCTTGCACCAGTCCGTGCTCGCGGCGTCGCCGGTGCAGATCTCGTCGACGGTCCGGAACCCGTCCTTGATGACGGTGTCGGCGATGTTGTCGACGGTCACGCCGATCGGCGTCAGCGCGAGGTACGGCACGATGCCCTCGCCGGTCGGGGTGTCGGAGGGCTTCCCGTCCTCGGCCTTGATCCCGATCGACTCGAAGTCGAAGTCGGACTCGATGGCCGTGGGATCCTCACCCGCGCAGAGCGCCAGCGCGGCCTTGGCGGCGACGTCCGCCTCGGCCTGGATCGGCTTGTAGACAGTCATCGTCTGGTTGCCGAGGACGATCTGCTGGATCCCGGCCGCCGTCGCGTCCTGACCGCTCACCGGAATGGGCCCGATGCCGGCCGCCTCGACGGCGTTGATCGTCTGGGTCGCCAGGTTGTCGTTGGCGGCGAAGACCGCGTCGATCTTGTTGTTCGCCTTGGTCAGCGCCTGCTCCATGATCCCCTGGCCCTCGCCGTTCGCGCCCCAGCCGGGGACGAACTGGTCGCCCGCGAGCGTCCACTCGCCGGCGTCGACCTTCTCGTCGACG
>DATBJE010000088.1:0-10186 GCA_036556565.1 Gaiellaceae bacterium | reverse complement strand
CGAGCGGTCCGACGCTCCGGTGCGGCGCCTGAAGGCGCGGACACTAGCAGACCCTTCGGCACTCGCCGCCGCCGGCTTGAGCCCCGGCGAGCCCTGGCCCGCTCGATAGGATCCGCCCCCGGTGAAGATCGTCGTCCTGGTCAAGGAGGTGCCGGAGGCGTCCGCGCGCACGCGGATCGATCCGGTCTCCCTCCGCCTCGATCGCAGCGGCACCGCTGCCCTGAACCCGTTCGACGCGCACGCCCTCGAGGAGGCGCTCCGCATCAACGAGGCGCAGGGCGAGGGCGAGGTCGTGGCCGTCATGATGGCCCCGGCCTCCGCCGCCGACTCGCTGCGGAAGGCGCTCGCGATCGGCGCCGACCGCGCCGTGCACGTTGCGGACGACGCGCTCGCGGGCTCCGACCTCGTGGCCACGGCGCGGGCGCTCGCGAAGGTCGTCGAGCGCGAGGAGCCGGACCTCGTGCTTCTCGGACAGCAGGGGAGCGATTCCGACGGCGCCGTCCTCTGGTCGGCGCTGGCCGACCTCCTGCGCCTCCCGGTCGTCTCCCAGGCGGCGAGCCTCGAGCTCGCCGGCGGGAAGGCGACGGTGAAGCGCCAGACCGAGTACGGCTACGACGTCATCGAGGCGCCGCTTCCGTGCCTCGTCGCCGTCTCGGACGCGATCAACGACCCGCGCTACCCGTCGCTGAAGGGGATCATGGGGGCGAAGCGCAAGCCGTACGAGGAGCTGTCGGTCGCCGACCTCGGCGTCCCGGTCGAGGAGGTCGGCGAGGACGGGTCGCGGACGACGGTGCTCGCGCTCGCCGACCCTCCCTCGCGCGGCGAGTCGGTCCGGATCGAGGACGACGGGACCGCCGCGGAGAAGGTCCTCGCCTACCTGGGGGAGCGCAAGCTCATTTAAGTGGCTCCCCCGACGACACCTCTCGACGCCCGACGGCTGCAAACCGTCGCCAGGCATCGTCCTCGGTCGCGCGCAGGCTGTGAATGCCTGCCCGCGTCCTGCGTCCTTCCCTGGCTCGGTTTTCGCACGCCGGGCATTCGACTGTGCCGCCGGAGAAACCACTGATGCGCACTCTCGTCTACCTCGAGGACCACGAGGGCGAGCTCGTCCGCGGGTCGCTCGGCGTCCTCGCGAAGGCCGCCCAGCTCGACGGCGGGGTGGCCGCCGTCGTGTGCGGGCCCGGCGTGGCCTCGCTGGCCGCGGACGCCGGGCGCCACGGCGCCGCCCGCGTGTACGTCGCCGACGATCCCGCCCTCGCGGCGCCGCTTCCGCAGCCGCGGGTGGACGTCCTCGCGCGCCTCGTCGGCGAGCAGGGCTTCGACACGGTGCTCTTCGGCGCCTCGGTGCTCACCGCCGACATCGCGGCCGCGCTCGCCGTTCGCCTGGGAGCCGGCCTCAACTGGGACCTGGTCGACCTCGAGCGGCGCGACGGCGCGCTCGTCGGCCGACGCCCCGCGCTGCAGGACTCCGTCTACGCCGACGTCGGCTGGAAGGGAGAGGCCCGCCTCGCGCTCGTCCGCTCGGGCACCTACGAGCCCGCCGAGACCGGGGGCGAGGCGGAGGTCGTCGAGATCCCCGTCGAGCTCGAGGACTTCTCGACCCGGGCCGTGATGGTGGAGCGGGCCCACGCCGAGAGCGAGGGCCCGTCGATCGAGGACGCCGACGTGATCGTCGCCGGCGGCCGGGGTCTCGGCAAGCCGGAGGGCTTCTCGCTCCTCGAGGACCTGGCGAAGGCTCTCGGCGGGGCCGTCGCCGCGACGCGCGCCGTCGTCGACGCCGGCTGGTACCCCTACGCGGCCCAGGTCGGGCAGACGGGGAAGACCGTCGCTCCGCGGCTCTACATCGCCTGCGGGATCTCGGGCGCGATCCAGCACAAGGTCGGCATGCAGGCGTCCGGCACGATCGTCGCCATCAACAAGGACCCGAACGCGCCCATCTTCGAGTACGCGGACGTGGGCGTCGTCGGCGACCTGCACCAGATCGTCCCCCGGCTCACGGAGCTCGTGAAGGCGCGCGGAGCATGAGCGCCCGCCCCGCCGACTTTCCGCCGCCGTTCGACTGGCGCGAGTTCGTCGCCGAGCCGACCGACCCTCCCGACGAGCGGATCGACGTCGGCGTCCTCGTCGTCGGCGCCGGCCCCGCGGGCCTCTCGGCTGCGATTCGCCTCGGGCAGCTCCTCGAGGCGAATCCCGACGTCCGCGAGGGCCTCGGCGACGTGCCCGTCGCCGTGGTGGAGAAGGGCCGGGCACCCGGCGCCAATCTCCTCTCCGGCGCGGTGATCAACCCGCGCGCGTTCCGCGAGCTCTTCCCCGGCCTCCACACCGAGGACATGCCGTTCCGGGCTCCCGTCGTGCGCGAGGGCCTCTACTACCTGACGCGCGCGCGGCACCTCCGGGTCCCGCTGCCGCCGACCATGTGGAACCACAACCACTACGTCGCCTCGATCTGCGAGGTCGGGCGCTGGCTCGCCGAGCGCGCCGAGGAGCTCGGCGTCACCATCGTCCCCGAGACGAGCGCGCGCATGCTGCTCGAGCAGGGCGGCCGGGTGCTCGGCGTCCGGACGGGCGACCGCGGTCGCGGGCGAGACGGCGAGGAGCTCGCCAACTTCGAGCCCGGCTCCGACATCCGCGCCCGCGTGACCATCTTCGCCGAGGGGACGCAGGGCCACCTCGCCGGGATCGCATCGTCCCGCTTCGGCCTCGCCGAGGCCCCGCAGGTGTACGCGCTCGGCGTCAAGGAGCTCTGGCGGGTCCCGCGCCCGCTCAACCGGGTCGTCCACACCATGGGCTGGCCCCTGCGCGGGGGAAAGCGGTACCGGGAGTTCGGCGGCAGCTTCATCTACCCGCTCGACGACGAGCACGTCGCCGTCGGCATGGTCGTCGGGCTCGACTACACGGACGCCACCCTCTCGGTTCACGACCTCCTCCAGGACCTGAAGACCCACCGGTTCGTGCGCGCCATCCTGGCCGGCGGGACGCGGGTCGAGTGGGGAGCGAAGACCATCCCCGAGGGCGGGCTCCAGGCGCTGCCCGGGAACCTGTCGTTCCCGGGCGGGATGATCGTCGGCGACTCCGCGGGTTTCGTGAACGTCCCCGCGCTGAAGGGCATCCACTACGCGATGAAGTCCGGGATGCTCGCCGCCGAGACGGCGTTCGAGGCGGTCCGGCCGGGGGAGACCGCCTGGTCGCCCGGCGCGCTCGACGGCTACGACGAGGCCGTGCGGGAGAGCTACGTCTGGAAGGACCTCCACCGCGTGCGCAACATGCGGCCGGCCTTCAAGAACGGCTTCGTGCGCGGATCGCTGACGGCCGGGCTCTCGCTCAACACCCTCGGCGCGCTCCCTCCGGGCACGAAGGCGCTCGACCGCGATGCCGAGGTCCCGGTCGAGGCCGGCCGGGGCGACGTCCGGTATCCGGCCCCCGACGGAGAGCTCGTCTTCGACAAGCTCTCGAGCGTCTACCTCTCGGGGAACAGGACCCGGGACGACGCGCCGAGCCACATCCGGGTCGACCAGAGGGTGCGGCGCGAGGTCGCGGAGGCGTGGGCGCACATGTGCCCCGCCCACGTCTACGAGCTCGGCGGCGACGTGAGCCCGGGCGGCAACGTCGTCGACGTGGAGGTGACCGCCTCGAACTGCGTCCAGTGCGGCGCGATCACGGCGAAGGGCGGGCGCCTCACGCCCGCCGAGGGCGGGGACGGTCCCGAATACTCGTTGATGTAGAAGCCGCCGCCGCGGCGATCGCGGGCCGCGTCCACAGGACGCCGCTGCTCTCGTCGGAGACGCTCGGGCGGGCCTTCGGCGGCCGTGCGTTCCTGAAGGCGGAGCTCCTCCAGAAGACCGGGAGCTTCAAGCCGCGCGGCGTGATCGCGAAGCTCGACTCGCTCGGGCCCGAGGAGCGCAGGCGCGGGGTCATCGCCGCCTCGGCGGGCAACCACGCGGCCGCGCTCGCGTACGGCTGCGCCCTCGAGGGCATCGACTGCCTCGTCGTCATGTGGGACGGCGCGAGCGAGCTCAAGCGCGCCGCGGCGGAGGGCTACGGCGCCGTGATCGACACGGAGGCGTCGGGGCCGGGAGACGTCTTCGACCGGCTCGCGGAGCTCGAGAAGGAGACCGGCCGCGTCCTCGTCCACCCGCACGAGGACCCGCTCGTCCTCGCCGGCCAGGGCACGGTCGGCCTCGAGATCGCGGAGGACCTCCCGGACGTGGACGTCGTCGTGGTGCCCGTCGGCGGCGGGGGGCTCGTCGGCGGAGTCGCGTCCGCGCTCCCGGGCCCGCGCATCGTGGCCGTCGAGCCTGTCGGGTCGGCGGCGCTGGGCGAGTCGCTCGCCGCGGGGCGGCAGGTCAGGATCGAGCCCAGGTCGATCGCCGACGGGCTGAACACGCCCCTCGCGGGCGAGCTCCCGACGCACATCTGCCGCGAGCGCGGCGTCGAGCACGTGCTCGTCACCGAGGAGGAGATCGAGGAGGCCTTCCGGTTCCTCTACGAGCGGGCGAAGCTCGCCGCGGAGCCGGCCGGGGCCGTCGGCGTGGCCGCGCTCCTCGCCGGAAAGGTGCCCGACGTCGAGGGCGCGACCGTCGCCGTCGTCGTCTCGGGAGGCAACGTGGCCGCCCAGACGGCAGCTGGTATCCTCAAGCGAAGACTCCCAGAGGCCGAGAAATGAAGGCAGATATCCATCCCGACTACGTCATCGCCACCGTTCGCTGCTCCTGCGGCAACGAGTTCCAGACCCGTTCCACGAAGCCCGAGCTCCATGTCGAGATCTGCTCCGAATGCCATCCCTTCTACACGGGCAAGCAGAAGCTCGTGGACACGGGCGGCCGCGTGGAGCGGTTCCAGCGGCGCCTGGAGAAGGCTGGCGCCCGCCGCGGCGAGCAGTAGAGGATCCTTCCGGCCGTGAGCTCGGCCCCCATCGGCGGGCAGGCGGTCCTCGAAGGCGTGATGATGCGCGGCCCGTCCGCGTGGTCGGTGGCCGTCCGCAAGCCCGACGGCGAGATCGCGGAGGTCAACCGGCCGATCTCGTCGTTCCTGCTCCGCCACCGCTGGGCGCGGCTCCCGATCGTCCGCGGGGTCTTCGCGCTCGGCGAGTCGCTGGCGATCGGCTTCCGGGCCCTCGCGATCTCGGCGAACTACGCGGCGCAGGAGGAGGGTGAGGACGGGGAGGTCGAGACGGAGCTCACGCGTGGCCAGCTCGCGTTCGCGTTCGCCATCGCCATCGGCTTCGCGCTCCTCCTCTTCAAGGTCTCGCCGGCGCTGATCACGAGCTGGCTCCCGATCGACTCGACGGGCGCCTTCGTGGTCGTCGAGGGCGCCCTTCGCGTGACGATCTTCGTCCTCTACCTCGTCCTCATCGGGCTCCTGCCCGACCTCAAGCGCGTGTTCCAGTACCACGCCGCCGAGCACAAGGCGATCAACGCCTACGAGGCCGGCGACGAGCTCGACCCGGAGGCGGTCCAGCGCCACAGCCTCATCCACGTGCGCTGCGGGACGGCGTTCCTGCTCTACGTCATGGTGATCGCGATCTTCGTCTTTGCCTTCGTGGGCCAGCCCGGCTGGTTCTGGCTCATCGCGTCGCGGATCCTCCTCCTGCCGGTGATCGCCGGCATCGCCTACGAGGTGATCCGCTTCGCCGGCCGCTACCCGCAGAACCCGGTGCTGCGCACGATCCTCGCGCCGGGGCTGTGGCTCCAGCGCCTGACGACGCGGCAGCCATCCCTCGACCAGATCGAGGTCTCGATCCGCGCCCTCCGCGAGGTTCTCCGCCTGGAAGGGCGGCTCACCCCCGAGGAGCGCCGAGTCGAGGTCATGGCCTAGAGCCCCTTCGCGCCACAACGACACCGGCGCGCCAGCCCGGCGCGCGGCCGCCCGCGGGCGGCCGGATCGACTCCGCGTCGAGGCCCGCGCGGGCGATCAGCCACCCGATGGTCGAGTTCGAGTTCCACATCTCGCCGGCGCCGAGGTCGTCGCGGCCCCAGACGGGTGTCGGGACGCTCGGCACGAGATCGAGGACCCGCCGGGCGGCGGCGGAGTCGTCCGTGAGGCGCCGCGGGCTCTCGACCGCCTCGTCGATGTCCGGGATGATCCCGCCGCACCAGCGGCGAATCTCGTAGCGGAAGATCCGGAGCCGCCCGGCGCGGCGACTGCCGACGGATCCTCCCGCGACGACCCCGCGCTCCCGGCCGTCGCCGCCTCCGGCCGGCGCTTGCTCGATCACGAACGACCCCTCGGGCACGTCGACCACCAGGGCGGAGTGGTAGAGGTCGCGCGGCGGCCGCCGCGCGAGTCGAGCCGTTACCGCCTCGAACACGCGCCCGTTGAGCCGCACCGAATGGCCGCCCGCACCCAGCGGGAGCCAGTAGAGGTCGATTCCGGACGCGGTCTCCACGGGGCTATTCTGAGCCGGTCATGAGCACCGGGATCGACAGTCTCGTCGACGAGCTGGAGCGCTCCTACGTCGAGGCGCAGGAGCGGATGAACGACCCCGGCCTCTACGCGGACCGGAACGCGGCGGCCCAGGCCGGACGCCGGCTGAAGGAGCTCGAGGGCCCTTACCGGCTCGCGCAGGAGTGGCGACAGGTCGCGCGCGACCTGGAGGACGCCAGGAGCGACCCGGAGCTCGGCGAGCTCAGGAACGAGCTCGCCGTCGAGGCGGAGCGCCTCGAGGAGGAGCTGAAGCTCGCGCTCGTCGAGCGCGACCCGAACGACGCGAAGGACGTCGTCGTCGAGATCCGGCAGGGCGCCGGCGGCGACGAGGCGGCGCTCTGGGCCGGCGACGTGTTCCGCATGCTGACCCGCTACGCGGAGCGCCTGGGGCACACGTGGGAGCCGTTCTCCTCGAGCCCGAACGAGACCGGTGGCTTCAAGGAGGTCACGTTCGGCGTGAAGGGGGAGGGGGCGTACTCCCGCTTCAAGTGGGAGGGAGGCACGCACCGCGTGCAGCGGGTTCCCGAGACCGAGTCGCAGGGACGGATCCACACCTCGACAGCGACCGTCGCGGTGATGCCCGAGGCGGAGGAGGTCGACGTCGAGGTCGATCCCAACGACCTCAAGATCGACGTGTACCGGTCCACCGGGCCCGGTGGCCAGAGCGTGAACACGACCGACTCGGCCGTGCGCATCACGCACGTCCCCACGGGGATCGTCGTGGCGATGCAGGACGAGAAGTCACAGCTCCAGAACAAGCAGAAGGCGATGCGCGTGCTCCGCGCGCGGCTGCTCGAGGCCGAGCTCGAGCGCCAGCGCGAAGAGCTGTCCGCGCAGCGGCGCTCGCAGATCGGCAGCGGCGACCGGGCGGAGAAGATCCGCACGTACAACTTCCCCGAGAACCGGGTGACGGACCATCGGATCAAGCTGACGCTCCACCGGCTCGACGGCGTCCTCGACGGCGACCTGGCGGAGTTCACGGCTGCCCTCGCCGCAGAGGGGCGGCGCCGGGCCCTCGAGGCCGCAGCGCCGGCGTGACCCCGCTCGAGGCGGTGCACGACGTCGCGCGCGAGCTCGACGAGGCGGGCGTGCCCTCCCCACGGGTCGACGCGGAGCATCTCGTCGCCCACGTCCTCGGGCTCACGCGCACCGAGATCTACGCGTCCGACCGCGAGCTCTCCGCCGACGAGCTCGGGCGGCTCGCGTCGCTGGTCGAGCGACGGCGCACGCGGGAGCCGCTCGCCTACGTGCTCGGCGAGTGGGGGTTCCGCCGGCTGACGCTCCGGGTCGACCGCCGCGCGCTCGTCCCCCGGCCCGAGACCGAGGTGGTCGTCGAGCGGTGCCTGGCCCGCCTCGAGGGGGTACCGTGCCCGCGCGTGCTCGACGTCGGGACGGGGTCGGGCGCAATCGCGCTCGCGATCGCCGACGAGCTCGCCGGGGCGGAGGTGCTCGGCGTCGACACCTCGGTCGAGGCGCTCTCGCTCGCGGTCGAGAACGCGGCACGGACCGGCCTCGACGACCGCGTCGAGCTCCGCCGCGGCGATCTCCTCACCGGGGTCGAGGGGTCGTTCGACCTCGTCGTGTCGAACCCGCCTTACGTCCCCGCCGCAGAGTTCGACGGCCTCCAGCCCGAGATCCGGCTCTACGAGCCCTACGAGGCCGTCGTCGGCGACGGCGTCTGGCCGGCGATCGCCCGCGCCTCCGTCGACGCGCTCCGCCCGGGCGGATGGCTCGTCCTCGAGTGCGGGGACGGGCAGGCAGAAGCGGTCGCCTCGGGGCTCGAGGCCCTCGGGTACGCGGACGTCCTCGCGACGCCGGACCTCGCCGGCCGCGACCGCGTGGTGGAGGGGCGCCGGCCGTGACCGGCGTCTCGCCACCCACGATCGAGGACGCCCTGGCCGCGCTGCGCGCCGGGCAGGTGGTCGTGCTCCCGACGGACACGGTGTACGGGATCTGCGTCGACGCCTACCGGGAGCCGCCGTTCAGGCGCCTGCTCGCGCTCAAGGGGCGCCCGGCGACGATGCCGGTGGCGCTCCTGGCGGTCGATCTCGACGGCATCCTCGACGCGATCCCCGAGGCGCGCGGACGGGCGGCCGTCGTCGCCCGGGCCCTGCTCCCGGGGCCGTACACGCTCGTGCTCCCCAACCCGGCGCGGCGCTTCCGCTGGGCGTGCGGCACGACGCCGGAGGCGATCGGCATTCGCGTCCCGGACCTTCCGCCGCCCGCGCTCGCGGTCGTCCGCCGGGCGGGCGTCGTCCTCGCGACGAGCGCGAACCTCCACGGCGGCAGCGACCCTGCGCGCGTCGAGGACATCGCGCGGGAGCTCCTCGACGGCGTCGGTGCGATCGTCGACGGCGGGGAGCTTCCGGGCAGGCCGTCGACCGTGCTCGACCTGACGGGCTCCGAGCCGGTCGTCCTTCGCGAGGGCGCGGTCGCCGCCGCCGAGGCGCTGGCGCACGCGCGGGCGGCGCTCGAGGCCGGCCGGGCCGGCGGGACGGGCTTCTAGAGTCGAAGGCTGGAGACGCGCTCAGCCGGAGCGGGAGGCGCGCGCCGAGCCGAGCGCCGCGTCGACAGCGCGCACCGCGAGCGAGTAGGCGGCGAGCGCCGCCGCGATCGTGACGCCCCACTGGACGGTGGGGCGCTCGGCGAACGGCGCCGCGACGGCGAGGCCGATCCCGACGCTCGGCAGGACGAGCAGCGTCGTCAGGAGCGCGCCCACGCGCCCGAGCCCCCACGAGCGGCGGAAGTCCGCGTACTCGCGGGCGAGCGGCACGAGAACGAGCCCCGCAACCGCCAGCACCCCCACGATCCCCACCCGGACAGGATCCCACAGAGCCGCCCGCCCTTCCAGTCCAGGATTGGACCAGGATCGAGCTGGTGCCCTCCGGGCACCCCTTGCTGAGCAGAGGTGCCTGAATGGGCACTGGCAGTAGAGTGCGAGCCGATGGCTGTCGCGGAGGAAACGCTCGAGGAGTTGCGCAGGGCCACGCTCGCCGGGGTCGATCCGGCGCTCGTCGAGCTGATCGGGCGCGAGCTCGAGCGTCAGCGCGGCCAGATCGAGCTGATCGCCTCCGAGAACTTCACGTGGCCCTCGGTGTTCGAGGCCGTCGGCAGCGTGCCCACGAACAAGTACGCGGAGGGGTATCCGGGCAGGCGCTACTACGGCGGCTGCGAGGTGGTCGACGAGATCGAGCAGCTCGCCATCGACCGCGCCAAGGACCTGTTCGGCGCGGAGCACGCGAACGTCCAGCCCCACGCCGGCGCGCAGACCAACATGGCCGTCTACTTCAGCTGTCTCGACCCGGGCGACACGATCCTCGCCATGCGCCTGGATCACGGCGGCCACCTCACCCACGGCCTCAAGGTCAACTTCTCGGGGAAGCTCTACGACGTCGCCGGCTACGGGGTCGAGCGCGAGTCCAGCCTCATCGACTTCGACGAGGTGCTCCGCCTCGCCAAGGAGCACCGGCCGAAGCTGATCATCTGCGGGGCCTCGGCGTACTCGCGCGTGATCGAAGCCGACCGCTTCCGCGCGATCGCGGACGAGGTCGGGGCGCTCCTCCTCTGCGACATGGCTCACATTGCCGGCCTGGTCGCCGCGGGCCTGCACCCGAACCCCGTCCCGCACTGCGACTTCGTCACGTCCACGACGCACAAGACGCTCGCCGGGCCGCGGGCCGGGTTCGTCCTCTGCAAGGAGGAGCACGCCCAGGCGATCGACAAGGCGGTGTTCCCGGGCATGCAGGGCGGGCCGCTGCTCCAC
>DATBJE010000087.1:0-4060 GCA_036556565.1 Gaiellaceae bacterium | reverse complement strand
CCCGTCCATGAGCGAGCCCGTCGACTGCGAGCTCGCGGCGGACTCGCCGTCGCTCGCCTCCGCGGGCGGCTCCCAGTTGAGGACGACGACGACCGAGTCCATCGGGTGCGAGATCGTGCCCGACCGCTCCTCGACGAGCTTGGTGGCGAGGGCATCCCAGAGCGGCGTCTCGTCGGCCTCGACGAGCTCGCGGCCGAGCTCGCGGCCCAGGTCCGAGAAGTCGCCGTCCGCGTTCGCGTACGAGGCGAGAGTCTCGTCGCCCTCGAGTGTCGACTCGAGATCGGACCGGTCGACGGGGACGTCCAGCGCGACCACGCTCGCCGGCGCGCCGGCGTCGGCGTCGGCGAGGGCGCCTTCGATGTCCGCGCGCAGGCCTCCGTCCGAGGGCCCGAGGAAGAGGACGGCGACGTTCTGACCTTCGAGGCGGTTCTCCATGAGCGCCGGGTACGACTTCGCCAGGAGCTCCTCCGAGCCCTCGACCTGGGCGGTGGCCGCCTGCGCGGCCGAGAGGTCCTTCTGAAGGCGATCGTTGTCGTCGCGCAGGTTCTGGAGCTCCGCCTTCTCCCCCACGTCGGTCACCTTCCCGGAGACCGCGACCCCGAGCAGGATGCCGACGGCGAGCGCGACGAAGACTGCCGCCAGGGAGGCGACGTGGTATCGAAGGCCGAACACGCGCCCAGCCTAGACGTCAGAGGGTCGCCGCCGTCTGGCAGAGGTCGCGGAGACGGGTGAGCGCCTGCCGCGGAAGACCGCGTGCGCCCTCGACCGTCAGCCGGAGCCACGGGCCAGAGACGTACGTCGTCGCCCGCGTCAGCCCCGTGCCCGCGTTGTCGAGTCGGACGCCGGCGTCGAGGTCCTGGCGGACGTCGTGCCACGAGAGCTCCCAGCCCTCGAGGACGCGCGTGAGGACGATCAGCCCCGCGCCCTCGGGGCGGCGCAGGAGGCCGGGCGTCCTGCTGCGGACGACCTCCCAGCGCGCGCCCTCGGCGAGCCCGCGGTGGTCCGGCGTCACGCCCGTGTACGCGGGCCACCAGTCGGGCAGGTGGTACGGCTCGGCGACGAGGCTCCAGACGTCACGGCGGTCGGAGTGAAGCTCGCCCGTCGCCGTCAGGAGGCTCATTCGAGCCCGAGGAGCACCCGCACGCGCTCGATGAGCGTCGAGAGGAGGTCGCGGAGCTCGGGCGAGGCGACGAGCACGGCCGAGACCGCCGCGAGCGCCGCGAGCGCGAAGGCGAGGGTCATCCACATCCCGACCCGCGGCCGGAAGAGGCGCGAGACGCCGCGGGCGTCCACGAGCTTGTCTCCGACCCGCAGCCGGGTCAGGAACGTCGAGGACATGCCGGCCCGGTTCCGCTCGAGGAACTCGAGGAGGTTGAACCGGGTGCCGACGGCGACGATCAGCTCCGCGCCTTTCTCGTAGGCGAGGAGCATGGCGGCGTCCTCCGAGATCCCGGCGATCGGGAGGACCGTCGACGGCAGGCCCAACCGGTCGAGGCGTTCGCGTCCGGGCGCGCGCCCGTCCGGATAGGCGTGGACGACGAGCTCGGCGCCCGACTGCAGGGTCGAGTCGGACACGGAGTCCATGTCCCCGACGATGACGTCGGGCCGGTAGCCGGCCGCCACCAGGACGTCGCCGCCGCCGTCGACCCCGACCAGCACAGGCTTGAAGTCCGCGATGTACGGGCCGACGATCGCGAGGTCGCGGCGCGACTCGGCGCTGCGCGCGACGACGAGCGCGTGCCGGTCGCGGAACCGGGTCGTCAGGTGCGGCATCTGGAGGTTCTCGGAGAGGAGCGCCGTCTCCTCGCTGAGATGACGAAGCGTGTTCTCGGCGAAGGCCTCGAGCGCGGCGCTCACCCGGCTCTGCTGGTCGGCGAGCGCGCGGCTGAGCTCCTCCTCGCCGCGGGCCCGTCCGGCCGCGAGCCGCGAGCCGTTGCGGAACAGGCTCGACCCGCGGACGACGAGCGGCTCGCCCTCCTTGACCTCCTCGAAGAGCTCCGCCCCGGGCGCGTCGATGAGGCAGACGCCGCCCTGGACGAGCGCGAGCGGTCCGGCGTTCGGATACTCGCCCGTCGAGGACGGCGAGACGTTGACGACGACCCGCACGCCGCTCGACAGCAGCTCCTCGGCCGAGATCCGGTCGAGGTCGGGGTGGTCGATGATGGCGATGTCGTCGGGACCGAGCCGCCGGACCAGGCGCTTCGTCCGCTTGTCCAGCCTCGCGGTCCCCGTGAACTCGACGAACGTCGCCATCAGCGCACCCGCCGCACCGTTGAGAGGAACTCGGCGCCGCCCAGCATACGTTCCAGCTCCGCCTGCCGCTCGGCCTCGGAGAGGCGCTCGATGCGGGTGTGGGTCGGGTCGCCCGGCACCTTCTCGACGCGGAAGTGGGCCTCCGCGACGCTCGCGATCTGAGGGAGGTGCGTGATGGTGAGGAGCTGGGCGCGCTCGGCGAGACGGGCGAGGGCGTCGGCGACCGCGTGCGCGGTCTGCCCGCCGATGCCGGCGTCGATCTCGTCGAACACGATCGTCGGCTCGCCCGCCGCGGCGTGCGCCACGGCACGAAGCGCGAGCGCGATGCGCGAGAGCTCTCCGCCGGACGCGGTCTCGGCAGCTGGCGCGAACGGAAGGCCGGCGTTGGGACGCACGAGGAAGACGGCGTCCTCGGAGCCGGTGGGGCCCGGGTCCCTCGGGCCGAGTTCGACCCGGAACTCCCCCTCCCCCATGCCGAGGCCCTGGAGCTCCTCGGCCACGGCCTCGGCGAAGAGCGGCGCCGCCGCCGTCCGCTCGGCGGAGAGGGCCGCGGCGAGCTCACCGACGCGCGTCTCCGCCTCGCCGGCCGCTTGCTCGGCGGCCGCGATCGGATCGCCGCCGCCCTCGAGCCGGTCGAGCTCCGCGCGGGCGGTGTCGGCCGCCTCTAGGAGCGCCTCGAGGCTCGTGGCACGGAAGCGTCGTTTGACCTCGTAGATGCGAGAAAGGTCGCCCTCGATTTCGTCGAGACGCGCCGGGTCTCCCTCAAGAGAGGCAAGGTATGCGCGCAACTCCGCCGAGGCCTCCCGGAGACGGTCATACGAGAACCGGACATGTGTCCCGGTCCCATGAAGCCCCGGATCGATCTTCAGCGCGGCATCCAGGGCGCTCCACGCCTCACCGGCAAGCTCCGCTGCTCCGGGCGCTTCACCCTCGGGCGAGATCAGCTCCGCCGCCATCGCGACAGATGACGCGAGCTCGGTCACGTGCCGGAGGCGCTCGCGCTCCGCGAGCAGGTGCTCCTCCGCACCCGGCTCGATCCCCTCGGTCCGGGCGACGAGCTCCTCGAGCTCCGCGACGCGGGCGGCCCTCCCCGCCTCGTCGCGCGCGAGCTCGTCCCGCGCGCGGCGCGCCGCGACGAGATCCCGCCATGCGCGTCCGAGCTCGGCCCGACGGCGGAGCTGGGCCTCCCCGACGAACGCGTCGAGAACCTCGAGCTGGTGCGATGCGCGGGCGAGACGGCGCTGCTCGAACTGCCCCGACATGGCGAGGAGCCGCTCGACGACCGTGGCGAGGTCCTCCCGCGGGACCGCCCGTCCCCAGGCGTAGGCACGGGTGCGCCCGTCCGCGAAGACCCGGCGCGCGGCGACAAGGCCCTCCTCGTCGGCGGGTCGAAGCTCGGCGAGCGACTCGAGCCCGGGCTCCTCGAGGATCCCGTCGGGCAGGTCGAGCTCGGCCTCGACGTACGCCTCGTGCGCGCCGGGGCCGAGGTACGCGGCGTCACCCGGCGCACCGAGCAGAAGGCCCACGGCCTGCGCGAGGATCGTCTTCCCGGCGCCCGTCTCGCCGGTGACGGCGTTCAGCCCCGGTGCGAGGACGAGGTCGGCCTCGCGGATGAGGACGAAGCTCTCGATGTGGAGGCGGCGGAGCATGGGCGCGCCGCGCCTACGGGAAGACGTCGTGGTAGCGGGTGAAGAAGGTCACGTCCGGCAGAATCGCGAGCCGGCAGTGGTGCGGGCCGACCGCGACGGCGATCGACCCGTCGCGCTCGAGCTCGGTCACGGCCTGGCCGTCGACGAGGACCGTCACC
>DATBJE010000086.1:0-3919 GCA_036556565.1 Gaiellaceae bacterium | reverse complement strand
CGCGACGTCCTTCGCCGGGTTCGCGGTCGCGTCGGTCGCGTACTTCGGCGGCCGCCGCTAGGCGACGACGAGCTCGCCGAGGAGCGGAGACGTGTCGAGCGGGTCGTACCCGATCCGGTCGGCGATCTCCTCGCTCGTCGGCCGCGTGCCCTCCGCGAAGAGGTCGCGCAGAAGCTCGCCGGTCTGCGGCCGCCGCCACCAGTCCGCGCCGATATTCGCTCGAAGATACGCGCGCAGCTGCGCGGTCCGGATCCAGGCGCGGAGGTAGTCGGCCGAGTAGAACTCGCCGTCCATGTCGGCGAGGTAGCCGTCGGCCCGGTAGCGGAAGCCGATCGCGCCGCGGAGGTTGTCCGCGTAGGCCTGCGCGTAGTCGGACGCGTTCTCGAGGTCGGCCCAGAACGCGAGCTCGTAGTGGAGCTTGGCGACGTAGCGGCGGAAGAGCAGCACCTCGAGGAACCGCGCTGCCTCCGCCCGCTCGGCATCCTCCTCCTCCGAGAGCCCGAAGTGGGCCGCGTGCCAGCCCGGCTCGCGCGTGATCGACTCGAGCAGGAACGAGTAGATCTCGGTGAGCGCGTGATCGCGCGCGAGTCGGCGGAACGTGTACGGCAACGCCGGGTCGACGCCGGCGTAGTGGAGGGCGTGGCCCGCCTCGTGCAGGAAGGCCTGGTAGTCGTGGAGCCCGCCCTGGGCGCGGGTGATCAGGTGAACGACCGCGGGCGGGTCGGACGCGATCACGCACGCGCGCGGGCTCTTCTGCGGGCGGTCGTCGAGGTCGAGCCGAATGTGGTCGTTCGCCGCCAGGTCGAAGCCGAGGGCCTCGAGCGTGGCGAGACAGATGGGGACGGAGCGGTCCTGCGCGTAGAGCTCCGCCAGAGGTGACATCCGGCGCAGGTAGGCGACGTGGAACGACGACGGCTCCGGCTCCCGGCCCGGGCCGAGCACGCGCTCGAGCCAGCGCTCGCGGAGCTCTCGCCAGGAGTCGTCCTGCCTCGCGGAGGCCTCGGCGAGCGCCTCGTCGAGCGCGTGGAGGTCGATCGCCTTTCGCGCGGCGCTCCGGGCGATCGGATCCGGATCCCCGGACAGCTCGGCGTCGAGGGCCTCCGCGTGTCGGAGCAGCCGGTGCCGGTCCCGGTTGAACGCCGCGGACGCGTCCCCGGCGAGGTCGCCGAGCTCCTCGCGCGCGCCGTAGTCGTCGAGCACGGCGAGCTGCGCCTGGGCGGAGCGGATGGGGAGCGACTCGCCGCGAAAGTCGATGCGCACCGCGAGGATCGCGTTCTCGAGCGCGTCGAGGTCGTCGGCGAGCTCGCCGACGATGACGCCGCCCGCGCAGGCCTCCCGGAGCCGGTAGAGGCGCTCGCGCTCGCCGGGCGCCGCGGCCTCCTCCGCCGCCCGGAGGACGTCGAGCTGCTCGCGCGTGAAGAGATCGGCGTAGCGCTCGACGATCTCGGCCTGCTCGCTCGTCTCCTTCTCGCCCACACGGACCGCCCGAGCTTCCTCGGAACGCTCGTACAGGTACCTCGCCAGCTCGGCCTCGAACTGATCCGGTTCTCGTGCGCCAGCCATGGACAGCCCCCGGGGTCGTGATCTCTAGATGCCGAGCCGCTCGAGCCAGCTCTCGTCCCGGCGCCAGCTCGGCCGCACCTTGACCCCGAGGTCGAGATACGCCTTCCGGCCCAGGAGGAGCTCGACCTCCGGTCTCGCGCGTGTGCCGATCTCTTTGATCATACTGCCGCCCTTTCCGACGACGATTCGCTTCTGCGACTCCGTCTCGACCCAGACGAGCGCCCGGACGCGTCCCTTCTTCGCGTCGAGCTCGTCGATCTCCACGCTGATCGCGTGCGGGACCTCCTCCCGCGTCAGCTCGAGCGCCTTCTCACGCACGAGCTCGGCGATCCGGACGGCGAGCGGGAGGTCGGTGTGCTCGCCCGCCCGGAAGTAGCGCGGCCCCTCCGGCAGGAGCCCGGCGAGCTCGTCGCGCAGCGGATCGAGCCCGTCGCCCGTGAGTGCGCTGATCGGATGGAGCGCGTGGAAGTCCCCGAGCGCCGCGGCCTCGACGATCTGCTCCGCGATCCGCGACGACGAGACGCGGTCGACCTTGTTGAGCGCGATCACGACCGGCGGGCCCGCCGCGAAGACCCGCTCCGCGATGAAGCGGTCGCCGACGCCGATGCGCTCGTCGGCGGCCAGGACGACGAGGAAGGCGTCCACGTCCGCGAGGCTCTCGTCGACGGTGCGCTGCATGCGGGCGGTCAGGTTGTCGCGCGGCCGCTGGAAGCCGGGCAGGTCGACGAGGACGAGCTGGTACGGCTCGTCGCCGAGCGCGCCGTCGAGGACCGCCGAGATCCGCCGGCGCGTCGTCTGCGGCTTGTCGGAGACGATCGCGACCTTCTCCCCGGCGAGGGCGTTCACGAGCGTCGACTTGCCGACGTTGGGCCGCCCGGCGACCGCGACGAAACCCGATCTCACAGCGAGAACGAGTCGGGCAGAAGCTCGTCGGGCCGGCGCACCAGGAGCTCGCCCTCGTGCGGGAAGACGACCCGGTCGACTCCGAACTCGAACAGCCACTGACGGCAGCCGCCGCAGGGCGACGCCGTCACCGCGACGGCCTCGACGTCCCCGGGCCTCGCGCCCTCGGCGACGGCGCGGGCGAGGGCGCAGCGCTCGGCGCAGAGCCCGAGCGGATAGGAGGCGTTCTCGACGTTCACGCCGGTGATCACGCGACCGTCGCGCAGGAGCGCGGCCGCGCCCACGTCGAACTTCGAGTAGGGCGCGTACGCTCCGGCCGCCGCGGACGTCGCGATCTCGACGAGCTCCCGGTCGGTCGGCATCAGGCCAGCACCTGGAAGAGGATCGTCGTGACGACCACGCCGATGGCGGCGCCGAGGGCGACCTCGGTGACGGTGTGGATGCCGGACTCGACGCGGGTCTGCGCCACGAGGAGGGCCATGATCAACGCGACGAACGAGACGGCGATCCGCTGCTCGTCGACGATGAACGTTATCGCCGCCCAGCCTCCGAACGCGACCGCGGCGTGGCCGGACGGGAGCCCGCCGCTCAGAGGCGTCCCGCGCCCGGTCAGCGCCTTGCTCGCGATCACGATCAGGACGATGAGGATGAGCGCGATCAGCGTCAGGTTGATCGGCGCGTCCCGGACCCGGGTGACGAGGCGGGAGCTCGGCTCGGTGAGCCGGTCGGCGAAGACGAGGTACCCGATGACCACCGCGTTGACCGCCGCGATGAGCACGGCGCCGGCGACGATGTCCTTCGCCATCTTGGCGAGCGGGTCGAACGACGTCGTCGACAGGTCGATGGTCGCCTCGATCGCCGTGTTCACCATCTCGGCGATCAGGACGAAGGAGATGGCGACGAGCAGCGCCATCAGCTCGAGCTTCGTCACGCCGTAGGAGAACGCGAGGATCAGGACGATCGTCGCCACGGCGAAGTGGATGCGCATGTTCCGCTCCGTCCGCAGGACGTGGATCACCCCCTCGAACGCCCAGTTCAGGCTCTGGAGGACGGGCGGGGCTTGCCGCGGGCTCATGCCGCGTGAATTCGCTCTCGGCTCTCCATCTCCGCCCCGTGGTCGTAGCCGAGCAGGTGGAGGAGGCCGTGCACGAGCGGCCCGTGCCACGCCTCGCCGACCACCTGCGGGCAGAGGACGACGTCGCCGAGCTGCCGGGGGACGCCCTCCGGGAGCTCGTCGCGGCCGTCGACCGGGAACGAGAGGACGTCGGTGACCTCGTCGATGCCCAGGTGCTCGCGCTTGAGCGCCCGCATGCGCTCCGGCGTCTCGAACGCGACGCCCAGGTCGCCCTCGTCGATCCCCTCCGCCTCGACGATGCGGCGGCTCGCCTCCGCGACGGCCGCCTCGTCGACCGCGGCGCCGCTCCGGTTGGCGATCTCGACGCGGATCACCGGC
>DATBJE010000085.1:0-20026 GCA_036556565.1 Gaiellaceae bacterium | reverse complement strand
GACCGTGCTCTCGGAGCGCGTCGAAAAGATCATGACTCCGGAGCGGCAAGCTGAGGTCGCCGCGATTGCACCGCTCGGGCGAATGGGGACTCCGGAGGACGTTGCGCACGCCAGCGTGTTCCTGGCGTCGGAGGCCGCAGGATGGATCACCGGCGTCACCCTCGATGTCGCCGGCGGAAGGATCATGTTGTGAAGCGGGTCCGGCCCGGGTTGGGCTTTCTCACAAGCGCGGTTTGGGCTTACGAGCCGCCGATCAGTGATGTTCGACACCGGGCCCGAGGTCTCGCGGTACAGCTGGGGCGAGGAGTGCCGGGTCTGAAAGCGATCGACTACCCGAGTTGAGGAGATCCTGGAACGCGTGGATCTTTGGCTCAATTCTTGCCCACCTGAGCTGATCTGACCTGATCCGAACTGATGGTAGACGGCAGGACCGTGCGGTTTCTGCCTCGGTTGACCCAGAAGGCTACGTCTCATAACCCGGAGGTCGCGGGTTCAAATCCCGCCCCCGCTACTCGGAAGGCCCGCTCAGGCGGGCCTTTTGTTGCCTTGTCGGTTGTCGCGGCGAGTTGTAGTCTCCCAAGTTGCGGTCGTTGCTAGACCGTGATGAAGGAGCCCAGCGTGAGTCAGTCAGTCGAGGCACCTGCTCGCACCGATGCGGTGGAGAACGGCAGCGGCCGCGATCGCCAGGCGCCCACCAAGGGCGCGATCCTCTTCAACGAGCTCGTCCTCGCACATTTCCGTTGGTTCGTGCTGCATGCGCGCTACGGCGAGCTCGGCGGCCTCCCGGTGACGCTGGCCCCCCCGGAATGGCGCCGTGACCAGGACCACCAGCCAACAGAGGAGGATCGGAAGGAGGCTGAACGCTGCTACCACGAGAAGCTCGAGCACTTCACCGAGCTGGAAGGGGAGATCAAGGCCGCCTACTGGTCCGCCACGGTTCCGTCCGGGGTCGTGCTGACGGAGAAGCACCGCGGGATGCTGCGCGACTTCATGCTCGGTCCGAGGATCTCACTCCACAGGGCGACGACCTGGCTCACAGCTTCGGATCCGAGCATCGCCGAGCTTCTGCACCACTGCGACACGCTCGGGAACAAATCCGCGCAGATCCTCACCCGCACGTCCAAGCGGGTTGCGATGACCTGGATCTTCTCGGCCGAGAGCTACCTTCTCGGCGTCGTCGAGGGCCGTTCGTGGGGGCCGATCCCTGCCCGGAGCGAGACGGACGGCCGCGGCTCATCGACGGCGCCGCCGAAGGCGCCGGCTCTCGATCCGGCGTCGACCGGTGAGGCCGTCGACGAGGCGCTGACAGAGGACGAGCTCGTGAGCCGCGGGCGCGCCGAGATCATCGAGATCGAGAAGTACTACGACCGCGCGGCCGGGAACGCCGGGCGCTTTCTCTATTTCGTCGGCATGGTCGCCGGCATCATCATCGCCGCGGCGGCGGCCGGCCTCATCGCCTTGATCGCGGGCTACAGCTTCCACGTGATCCAGCAATCGCTCTCCACGCAGTTCTTCTTCGCCTGCTACACCGCGGGCGCGCTGGGCGCCGTCGTGAGCGTTCTCACCCGGATGCGCAGCGACAGCTTCCCGCTCGACTACGAGGTCGGGCGAATGCCCGCGGTCTGGCTGGGCGCGATGCGCCCGTTCATCGGCGCGGTCTTCGGCCTGTTCATCTACTTCGCGCTTCGAAGCGAGCTGCTGCGGCTCCAGGAGCCCAACGAGGGGAAGGCGTTCTTCTTCTTCACGGTCCTCGCCTTCGTCGCCGGCTTCAGCGAGCGACTGACGCGAGTCCTCATCACGAGCGCGGAGCGAACGGTGGCGGGGACGCTGGACGAGGCGGACAAGTCCCTCCCCGAGACGACGACCAGGACGCAGCACCCGGACGGAAGCATCAGCGTCACGACCCGCAAGGCGTCGCGCTGACATCCCGTCCTCGCGGGCCGGGGTGAGCCGCCCGCCGGATCAGTCGTCCATGTCTGCCCGGTCGCACACGACCTCGATCCGGATGCCGTCGGGGTCGAAGGCGAAGAACGCGTAGTAGTCCTCGCGCTCGGCGTCGACGTAGTGCTCCTGCGGCGGCGACTCGATGCGCCCGCCGGCCGCGGTGCAACGCTCGTGCGCCTCGTCGACCTCCGGGCGGGTGTCGACCTGGAACGCCAGGTGCTCGAGCCCGACGTCGTAGTGCCGGTAGGTCCCGCCGTCGGCCGGCCGGATGCCGAGGAACGAGCGGCCGAACTGCAGGTACACGATTTCCTCCGTGCCCCGGTAGCTCGGCGTGCGGCCGTATTCGGTCAGGCCGAGCGGCCCGAGCAGGTCGTCGTAGAACCGGAGCGTCCGCTCGACGTCGGCGACCGCGAGGTCGATGTGCTGGATGGCGCGCGCGGGCATGAGAACGGTGGCACCCTACCGTCCGGGCACGGTCAGGGCCCTCCGCGGACGGCAGGGCTGTCAGGCTGTGCTCCGCGATGGAGCTCGATCCTCTCGAGGCGAACCTGCTCGCCGGCCTGCGGGCGCTGCCGTCCGGCGGCTCGGGCGACGCGTCGGACGCGGAGGCGATCTGGCGGGCGCAGGTGCGGAGCCGGCTCTGCGACTTCGCCGCGCGCGCCTTGCAGGGCACGGGCCGGAGCTTCTACTCGATCGGCTCGGCGGGGCACGAGTCGAACGCCTGCGTCGCGCGCGCGCTGCGGCCGACCGACCCGGCGCTCCTCCACTACCGCTCCGGCGCCTTCTACCTCGCGCGGGCCGCGCAGGTCGGTCGGGACGGGGTGCCGGACATCCTCCGCGGCGTCACGGCGGCGCGTGAGGAGCCGATCGCGGGCGGCCGCCACAAGGTGTTCGGGAACCACGCGCTCGCCGTCATCCCGATGACGTCGACGATCGCCTCGCACCTTCCGCGCGCGGTCGGGGTCGCGTTCGCGATCGAGCGCGCGCGGACGCTCGGCGTCGAGTCAGCCTGGCCCGAGGACGCCGTCGTCGTCTGCAGCTTCGGCGACGCCTCGGTCAACCATGCCGTCGCCCAGGCCGGCCTGAACACCGCCGCCCACTTCGCGCACCGGGAGATGCCGCTCCCGCTTCTCTTCGTCTGCGAGGACAACCGGCTCGGGATCAGCGTCCCCTCGCCCTCGGGCTGGGTCGAGTCGGCGCTCCGCGCGCGATCGGCGCTCCGCTACGAGGCGGCCGACGGAACCGATCCGGAGGTCGCGCTCGAGACGGCGGAGGATCTCGTCGAGCGGATCCGGGCGGACCGCAGGCCCGGCGTCCTTCACTTGCGCACCGTCCGGTTCCTCAGCCACGCCGGCGCCGACGTCGAGACGGCGTACCGCGCACCGCGGGAGATCCGCGCCGACTGGGACGACGACCCACTGCTGGCGACGGGGCGCTGGCTGGCCGAGACCGGCGCGCGGAGTGGCGGGGAGCTCGTGGAGGACTACCTCGCCGAGCGGGAGCGCGTGGTCGCCGCAGCGCACGAGGCGGCGGGGCTGCCGCAGCTCGGCTCGGCGGAGGAGGTGATGCGGCCGCTCGCGCCCAGGACGGCCGCGGCCGTCGCCGTCGACGCCGGCGGCGAGCCGGTGACGCTCGCCCAGTCCGTCAACCTCGCGCTGGCCGACGCCCTCGAGCGCGACCCGGCGGTGCTCCTCTTCGGCGAGGACATCGGGCTCAAGGGCGGCGTCTACGGCGTCACGCGCGGGCTTCAGCGCCGCTTCGGCGAGGAGCGCGTCTTCGACACGCTGCTCGACGAGACCTCCATCCTCGGCCTCGCGCTCGGCACGGCCGTCAGCGGGTTCCTGCCGGTGCCCGAGATCCAGTACCTCGCCTACCTCCACAACGCTGAGGACCAGCTCCGCGGGGAGGCGGCGACGCTCCAGTTCTTCTCCCAGGGGCAGTACCGGAACGGGATGGTGATCCGGATCGCCGGCTACGGCTACCAGAAGGGCTTCGGCGGGCACTTCCACAACGACGACGCGGTCGGCGTGCTCCGCGACATCTCGGGGATCGTGATCGCCTCGCCGGCGAGGCCCGACGATGCAGCGGCGCTCCTCTCGACGTGCGTCGAGTCGGCGAGCGTCGACGGCGCCGTGTGCGTCTACCTCGAGCCGATCGCGCTCTACCACACTCGCGACCTGTACGAGGACGGGGACGAGGGCTGGCTCGCCCCTGCCGCCGGAGAGGCGGCCCTCGGCCGCGCCCGCGTCTACGGCGACGGCCGTGACCTGACGCTGGTCTCGTGGGCGAACGGGCTGCACATGTCCCTCCGGGTCGCCCGCCGCCTCGAGGCGCGGGGCGTGCACGCGCGGGTCGTCGACCTCCGCTGGCTGGCTCCTCTGCCCGTCGAGGACCTCCTCCGCGAGGCGGCCGCGACCGGCCGCGTGCTCGTCGTCGACGAGACGCGGCGCACGGGCGGAGTCTCCGAGGGGATCGTCGCGGCGCTCGTCGACGCGGGCTACGGCGGGAAGCTCGCGCGCGTGGCGAGCAAGGACTCCTTCATCCCGCTCGGCGACGCCGCGAGCCTCGTGCTCCTGTCCGAGGCCGAGATCGAGGAGGCCGCGCTCGCCCTCCTCGAGCCCTAGCGCCGGAGGTACGCGAGCACGGCGTGCACGCGGCGGTTCTCGCCCGCGTCGACGGGGAGATCGAGCTTGCGGAGGACGCTGCGGACATGCGCCTCCACCGTCTTCCTGGTGACGACGAGCTCCTCGGCGATCCCGCGGTCCGTGCGTCCCTGCGCCATGAGCGCGAGCACCTCGCGCTCGCGCGGGGTCAGCTCGGCGAGAGGATCGCGCGCGGCGGGAGCCTCGAGGAGCTCGCTGACGAGCGACGGCTCGACGACCGTCCCGCCCGCGGCGACCCGCTCGAGGGCCGACACCAGGTCGGAGACGTCGGCGATCCGCTCCTTGAGGAGGTAGCCGACCCGCTCGGAGGTGCCATCGACGAGCTTGAGCGCGTACTCCACCTCGACGTACTGCGAGAGGACGAGCGTCCCGACCTGCGGATGCCGCCGGCGGATCTCCTGCGCCGCGACGAGGCCTTCGGTCGTGTGAGTGGGCGGCATGCGGATGTCGATGACCGCCACGTCGGGCGGGTCGCTCGCGACCTCCTCGAGCAGGTCGTCGGCCGTTGCGACCTGCGCGCCGACGTCGATCCCGCGCTAGGCGAGCAGCCGCGCGACGCCCTCGCGGACGACGGGAGCGTCGTCGGCGAGGATCACGCGCATGGGATCGCGGCGGTGACGCGCGTGCCGCCGCCTGCGGGGCTCGACACGTCGAGGCGTCCGTCGAGCGCCTCGACGCGGTCGCGCAGCCCGCGCAACCCGGCGCCGCCGAGGTCGGCGCCGCCGACCCCGTCGTCGGCGACGGCGATCGCCACCCGTCCGTTCGTGCGCGTCACGTCGATGGCCACGCGGGAGGCTCCCGCGTGCTTGACGGCGTTCGCGAGCGCCTCGCAGGCGACGAAGTAGGCGGTCGCCTCGACGGCGGGCGAAAACCGCTCGCCGTTCACGGCCACGTCCACCGGCACGGGCGCCCGCCGGGCGAGGGCGCCGAGCGCGGGGCCGAGGCCTTCGTCGGTGAGCACCGCCGGATGGATCCCACGCGCGAGCGCCCGCAGCTCTTCGAGCGCCCCGCCGACCTCGGCGTCGGCCTCGGCGAGGAGCGCCTCGACGTCGGCGTCGTCGCCGATCCGGTCGCGCGCCAGCTGGAGCGCCAGCCGGATCCCGAGCAGGCGCTGCTGGGCGCCGTCGTGGAGGTCGCGCTCGATTCGCCTGCGCTCGGCGTCCTCGGCCTCGACGAGGCGGGCGCGGGACGCCCGCACCTCCTCGAGCTGGGCGCGGAGCTCGACCTGGAGGCGGGCGTTCTCGAGCGTGAGCGTCGCCGCCGCGCCGACCGCCTCGACAAGCTGCGGGTCGTCGAGAAGCGATGGGTCGTGGACGAGCGCGGCAAGGCGATTCCCGTCGTGCCCGAGCGGCGTGACCGCGCGCCCGGGGTCGGCGTCAGGGTCGACCGGCTGCCCGGCCGGATCGACGTAGCGCCCTTCCTCCGGCAGCCAGAAGGCGACCTCGAGCGACGGGTCGCCGAGCGTCCGCGCGATCGCGTCCCGCACCTCGGGCGGGCGCGGGGAGGAGCCGAGCTCGACGACGAGGTCGGCGACGCCCGAGCGTTGCAGCCGGGTTCGCATGAGGCCGACGAGGAAGGCGATCGGGATGGCGATGTACGCGAAGCCCGTGCCCTCGTAGAAGACGCCTGCCGCCGCCGTCGCGCCGAACGCCTCCGCAATCGTGGCCGCGACGAGGAAGAGGAGCGCCGCCGCCGCGGCGAGCAGGACCGGCGCGAGGGCTCGTCTGGTCGGCCCCCGGGCGACCCGCAGTCGACGGACGAGCAGGACGGCGAGCGTGAGGAAGATGGCCGCGACGGCGATCGTCGCGACGAGATCGACCGCGTCGGACGCCGCCGAGCTTCCCACCACGCGCAGGAGGTTGTCGGGACAGTCAGGACAGTCCTCGGCCAGCGGGTTGCTCGTCAGCGCCACGGCTGGGGCCAGCACCGCGCAGGCCGCGTAGGCCGAGAGCACGAACCGGCGCTCGACCCGGCCGGTCAGCCGGCCGGTCGGGAAGGCGAGGAAGAGGTGTGCCGTCAGCGGGATCATCAGCCCGGAGACGAGCGTGGCCAGCGTGAACGGCACCGCCGCGTCCCAGTACAGCTGGTTCGACATGTCGGCGAGCCCGAGCGCGACGATGAGAAGCCCCGTCCGGTTCTCGGGCCAGCGGGCGCAGGCGACGAGGCCGCATGCGATCCAGATGCCGTCGACCACGACCTGCCCGAGGCTGTCGCCGAGAGGCTCCGGTTGGAAGTCGTGCGCGAACAGGACGAGCGCGGCGGTCGTGGCGGTGACCGCGAAGGCGGTGAGCCCGACGGCCACGACCAGCCGCCGGCTCATCCGTCACCGTCCGCGAAAGCGGCGAGCGCCGCCCCGGAGAGATCGTCCTTGTGGATGAATCCTCGGGCGGGGCTCCGGTCGAGCCGGCCGCCGAAGTCCTCGGCCTCGCGGCTCGACGTAAGGACGACCGTCGGCCCGGAGACGTTCTCGGCCAGCCGGCGCGCGACCGCGAAGCCGTCGATGTCCGGAAGCATGACGTCGAGGAGCACGAGCGCCGGTCGCAGCCGCGCGGCGGCCTCGACCGCCGAGCTCCCGTCGCCTGCCTCGCCGACGACGATGAACCCGTCGGCCTCGAGCAGCCGGCGCGCGAAGCCGCGAAAGCCCGCGTGGTCGTCGACGATGAGAACCGTCCACGCCATGTGCGGATGATCGCACCGCGTCGCCCCCGGTGACATAGGGGAAATCCCGAATCTTCGCGCCGGTCCGGGGATCTCATCGATGCGGGCGCGGCGACTCCGTCCTAGCGTCGGCCGCATGAACAACCCAACGCTTCATCGAATCGGAGCGGCGGCGGCCGCTCTCGCTGCGGCCTCCTTCGTTGTGGTGGCGGTGCTCATGCCGATCGCTGCGATCCTCGACGAGGACCCCGCCGGCGAGGCTCGCGCCCTCGCCGACACGACGGGCTGGGACGTGACCTGGCTCGTCCACCTCGCGAGCGCCTTCGTCATCGTGATCGCGTTCGCCGTCGTCGGACGCACCTTCACCGACGGCCCGGCGCGGGACTGGGCGCGGGTCGGCGACGTCCTCATCGCCGTCGTCGGAGCGCTCGCGGCCGCAGCGGTGCTCGTCAGCGCCGGCCTGAAGGAGCTCGCCGACACGTGGGCGGCCGCGGCGCCCTCGTCGCAGGAGTCCTCCCTCGCCGCCTTCGACGCGATGAGGAGGACATGGGTGTACCTCGACCTGGGCGGCATCGTCGGCTTCGGCCTCTACCTGGTGACGCTCGCGGCGGCCGTGCTCTCGAGCCGTGTCCACGCGCGCTGGATCGGCTGGGCGGCGGCCCTCGCGGCGCCGCTCGTCGCCGTCGGCGTGGTCGTCGAGCTTTGGTGGGGCGGCGGCACGGTGGCGGTTGCGCTCGGGTCTCTCCTGGTCATCGTCATGCTCGTCGCCCTCGGGGTCTCGATGTGGCGGCACGCCGCGACGGGCGTGTGCGGGGCACCGAGCCCGACCGGCTCGCCCGGCGTCGTCGGGCCCTGAGCCCGCGGAACGCGAGAGCGCCCGGCGGCCGGGCGCTCTCGCTCAGTCCTTGGTCGGGCTCAGCGTGCGGAGCCCGACGCACCCCGTCCTATGTGTGCGGCGGGAGGTACGTGTCGGTCTCGTAGCTGTGCAGCACGGCACTCGTGTGGAGGCCTGCGTGCGCGATCGGCGCACCGATCGGGTTGAGCGTCACGAGTGTCGGGACGCTCCAGACCACGTCGCCGGCAACCGGCTTCCGCAACTTCTCGGAGCGGAAGTCGCTGTAACCGGCGTGGTACACGGCGGTCATCGCCAGCGAGGCAACGAGCGCGGCGAGGCCGATCGCGATCACCCCGAGGGCTCGCTGCCGCAGCCTCGTTCCTGCGAACATGGCGAACACCGCCAGGATCGGAAACGCGGACAGCAGGAGCCCGTCCGCGAGGCCGTAGGCGACTCCGCGCCAGACGACGCCTCCGATCAGCTCGAGTCCACCCGGTCGATCCGTCGCGTCCTCGGTTCGCAACACGACCATCGTGAGAATCCCCGCAACCGCCAGGCCGAGAACGACTGCTAGCACCCACCGGCGGCGGACCAGCTCGCCGAAGGACTGGCCGGTCGCGCGCACCCACAGGCCGAAGAAGCTTGCGACTCCGACGATGTAGACGCCGTAGTAGAGGTCGCGTGGCAGCTCGAGCCAGTCGGCGAAGACGAACGGGATCACGAACGCGAAGGCAAACCCGCTGGCCAGCCATCGCGCGTGACGGCCCGCGTTCGTAGCCAGGTGCGCACCGAAGCCTGCATGTCTGTCGACGGCATGCGTGCCCATGTGTCACCTCCTTTTCGAGTGACGATCACGCTGCCTCGCCGACGGGACATCGGCGTGGGCACGGATTCGAGGCGGTGGTATTCCCACCCGCTCCCGGTGGATTTCCCGCGAGGACGGGCATGACGAAGGGGCCCGCCGAGGCGAGCCCCTGTCGTCCGCGATTCAGTAGGGCTCAGTCCTCGGGCTGCGGCACGATCCGGATGTAGGGCTTCGGAGCCTCCCAGCCCTCGGGCCAGAGCTCCTTCGCGGCCTCGTCGGTCACGGAGCCGGCGATGATGACGTCCTCGCCCTGCTTCCAGTTCACCGGCGTCGAGACCTTGTGCTTCGCGGTCAGCTGGAGCGAGTCGATCACCCGCAAGACCTCGTCGAAGTTGCGGCCCGTCGTCATCGGGTAGACGAGGACGAGCTTCACCTTCTTGTCCGGGCCGATCACGAACACGTTCCGCACGGTCTGGTTGTCGGCCGCGGTCCGGTCGCCGGGATCGCCGGAGACGTCGGCGCCCAGCATTCCGTACAGCTTCGAGACGGCGAAGTCGGCATCGCCGATGATCGGGTAGTTCGGGGCGTGTCCCTGCGTCTCCTCGATGTCCTTGGCCCATCCCTCGTGGTCGCCGGTCGGATCGACCGAGAGGCCGATGATCTTCACCCCGCGCCGGTCGAACTCGGGCTTGATCTTCGCCATGTAGCCGAGCTCGGTCGTGCAGACCGGCGTGAAGTCCTTGGGGTGCGAGAAGAGCACCGCCCACCCGTCGCCAATCCAGTCGTGGAAGCGGATGCGGCCTTCCGTCGTCTCCGCCTCGAAGTCGGGCGCCTCGCTGCCCAGCTGGAGCCGTGCCGCAGTGGCGGGCTCCTGGCTCGTCGTCGTCATGCGTTCCTCCTGTCGTATCGCCGTTGCGCCGCAAGCCTGCCCGCCCAGCGTAACGAAGCGGTAACGCCGCGCGAACGGGGCGGCCGCCCGCGCCGACCGGCGGCGATTGCCTACCATGGTCCGCCGTGGGGGATTCGTCGCGCACCATCGCGCCCGACGCCGGCGAAGTCGCCGAGCAGCTGGAACGGCACCGGTCGGAGCTGACCGCCTACTCCTATCGGATGCTCGGCTCGGCCTTCGAGGCCGAGGACGCGGTCCAGGAGACGTTCATCCGCGCGTGGAAGGGCTTCGACCGCTTCGAGGGCCGCGCCGCGCTTCGCTCCTGGCTCTACCGGATCGCGACGAACGTGTGCCTCGACATGCTCGGCGGCAGGGAGCGGCGCGCGCGACCGATGGACCTCGGGCCCGCCCGCGAGCCCGACGCCGCCAACCTGAGCACACGGCCCGAGGCGACGTGGATCCAGCCGATCCCGGACAGCAGCGTCACGCCCGAGCGCGACCCGGCCGACGCCGCCGTCGCCCGGGAGACCATCCGCCTCGCCTTCGTGGCCGCGCTCCAGCACCTCCCGCCGCGCCAGCGGGCGGTGCTCATCCTCTCCGAGGTGCTGCGCTGGCAGGCGACCGAGGTGGCCGAGCTGCTCGACACGAGCGTCCCGGCGGTGAACAGCGCGCTCCAGCGCGCCCGTGCGACGCTCGCGGCCGACGACGTCGCCGTGGAGGAGCCGGCCGACCTCGACGCGGACGCGCAGGCGCTCCTCGCCCGCTACGTCGAGGCGTTCGAGCGTTACGACATCGACGCGCTCACGGCGCTGATCCACGAGGACGCGACCCAGTCGATGCCCCCGTTCGACCTGTGGCTCGCGGGCAGGGACGACATCTTCACCTGGTGGTGGGGCCCCGGGATCGGCTGCAAGGGCTCGCGCGTGGTGCCCGCCGGGACGGCGAACGGCTCGCCCGCGTTCGGCCAGTACAAGCCGAGCGAGTCGGGCGAGGGCTACGAGCCCTGGGCGCTGCAGGTCGTCGAGCTCGAGCACGGGAGGATCGTCGAGCTCACGTTCTTCCTCGACACCCAGACGCTCTTCCCGCTGTTCGGCCTTCCGCTGGAGTTCCGCGAGCCGTAGCTGCCTACGGCCGGTCCGGAAGGACGTCGGTCAGCCCCATGAACTCGACGAGGTCGAGGAGCTCCGGCGAGGCGTGGCGGAGCCGCACCTGGCACCCTCGCCGGCGCGCGGCGAGCTGGAGCCGGGCCAGGGCGTCGACCGTGACCGCGTCGGGGTCGACCCCGGCCACGTCGCAGTAGGCGATCTCGGCGCCGCTCACGGCCAGGACCGCGCAGACCCGGTCGCAGAGACCGGGAAGATCGGAGCGCGCGATGGGGCCGTGGACGTCGAACGCGACCGTTCGCGGCGAGGGCGATGGCATCATGCGTAGGACTCATCGGCGCCGCTAGTCTCATCGCAGGCCACCGATGAGTTTGACGTCCGGCCCCGGTCGGATGTTTCGAGACCGACGACCGGGAAAGGATGAGACCTCGATGACCCTGGACACCCGCAGACGCTGGCTGGCACTCGTGGTGCTGTGCCTCGGCGACCTGATGATCGTGCTCGACACGACGATCGTGAACGTGGCGCTGCCCTCGATCCGCGAGGACCTCGGCTTCTCGCAGTCCTCGCTCGCGTGGGTCGTGAACGCGTACCTGCTTACCTTCGGCGGGTTCCTTCTCCTCGGCGGCCGCCTGGGCGACCTCTACGGCCACCGTCGGCTCTTCCTGAGCGGCCTCGCGCTGTTCACGGGCGCGTCGCTCGCCTGCGGCCTGGCGGGCTCGCAGGCGTTCCTGATCACGGCGCGCGCGGTGCAGGGCGTCGGCGGCGCGATCGTCGCGGCCGTCGCGCTCTCGCTGATCATGACCCTTTTCACGGAGCAGGGCGAGCGCGCGAAGGCGATGGGCGTCATCGGCTTCGTCGCCGCCGGGGGCGGCAGCGTCGGGGTGATCCTCGGCGGCGTGCTCACTGACATCCTCGACTGGCACTGGATCTTCCTCGTCAACGTCCCGATCGGCATCGCGGTCTTCGCGCTCTCGCTCGTTCTCCTCCCTGCGGGCGGCGGACAGCGGCTCCAGGGGCGGCTGGACGTCGCGGGCGCGGCGACCGTGACAGCCTCGCTCATGCTCGCCGTCTACGCCATCGTGAACGGCAACGAGGTGGGGTGGACCTCGGCGCGGACGATCGGGCTGCTGGCGCTGGCGGCCGCGCTCATGGGGGCGTTCCTCGTGATCGAGTCCCGCGCGGCCTCGCCGCTCGTGCCGCTCGGCCTCTTCCGCCTCCGCAACGTCGCCACCGCCAACGTCGTCGGGATCCTCTGGTCGGCGGCCATGTTCGCCTGGTTCTTCCTCGCGGCGCTGTACCTCCAGCTCGTGCTGGGCTACACGTCGCTCGAGGTAGGGCTCGCGTTCCTGCCGGCCACGATCATCATGGGTGCGTTCTCGCTCGGCCTCTCCGCGAAGCTCGTGATGCGCTTCGGCATCCGGACGCCGCTCGCCGTCGGCATGGCGCTCGTCGCCGTCGGGCTCGCGCTCTTCGCACGCGCCCCCGTGGACGGCAGCTTCGCCGTCGACGTCCTCCCGAGCATGATCGTCCTCGGCTTCGGCGTCGGCATGGCGATGAACCCGGTGCTCCTCGCGGCCATGAGCGACGTGGCGCCGGACGAGGCAGGGCTCGCCTCCGGCGTCGTCAACACGGCGTTCATGATGGGCGGCGCGCTCGGCCTCGCCGTCCTCGCGAGCCTCGCCGCGTCCAGGACCGACACCCTGCTCGCATCCGGCGACGACTCCCTCGGCGCCCTCGTGGGCGGCTACCACGCCGCGTTCCTCGTGGGGGCCCTGTTCGCGGCCGCCGCCTCCGTGGTCGCCGCCGTGCTGCTCCGCACCAGGGCGGCCGAGCAGGAGACCGACGCCGAGCCGTACCCGGAAGCCGCCTAGCCGTCCGGCCGGCTGGCAAGCTGAGGGCGTGAGCGACGGGCTTGCCATCCGGCTGCGCGGAGTCGTCAAGCGCTACGGGCCGATCACCGCCGTGAACGGCCTCGACCTCGACGTGCCCCTCGGCACCTGCGTCGGCCTGCTGGGGCCGAACGGGGCGGGCAAGTCGACGACCATGCGGATGCTCACGGCGCAGGCGATCGCCGACGAGGGCGAGCTCGAGGTGCTCGGCTTCATGCTGCCCGGAGAGTCGAAGGCGGCCCGGGCCCAGTGCGGGGTCGCGCCGCAGCTCGACAACCTCGACGTCTCGCTGACGGTGGAGCAGAACCTCCGCGTCTTCGCGCACCTGTACCGGATCGGCCGCGCCGACCGCCGCGACGCGGTCGAGCGCGCGATCAGGATGGCGAACCTCGTCGACCGGCGCGACAGCCGGGTGGACACGCTCTCGGGCGGGATGCGGAGGCGGCTGCTCATCGCGCGAGCGCTCGTCCACCGGCCGCGGCTCGTGCTGCTCGACGAGCCGACCGTCGGTCTCGACCCTCAGGTCCGCCAGGAGCTCTGGGCGCTGATCGACGCGCTCAGGGCGGAGGGGACGACCATCCTCATGTCCACCCACTACATCGAGGAGGCCGAGCGCCTCGCCGACACGGTGCTGATCATGTCGCACGGCAGCGCGGTCGCAGCCGGGCCCCCGGCCCAGCTCGTCGCCGAGCACGCCGGCCGCGAGGCGATCGAGGTCTACGGGCCGCCGGCGAAGCTCGCCGAGACCGAGGAGGCGTGCCGGGCGGCGGGGCTCGCCACGCGCCGCACCGGGACCAGCGTCTCCGTGCTCGGCGTCGAGCAGGCCGACGGCAACGCGCCCGAGGGCGAGCGGCGGCCAGCGAACCTCGAGGACGTCTTCGTGCTCCTCACGGGCGAGGAGATCGACTGATGGCCGTCGAGCCCGCCCGCGCGTCCACCATCGGCCGCCTCGAGCGCCCCGCCATCACCGGCGTGCTCGTCCGGGAGATGGTCAACTTCTCCTCGTACTGGCGCTCGGCGACGTTCTCGTCCACGGTCGAGCCGACCATCTACCTGCTCGCGTTCGGCTTCGGCTTCGGCGCGCTCGTCAACCAGGTCGCGGGCTACGACTACGTCGAGTTCATCGGGACCGGGATCGTGGCCACCGCCGTGCTCTTCTCGAGCGCCTTCCCGGCCATGTTCGGGACGTTCGTGAAGTACAAGTTCCAGCGGACGTACGACGCGATCCTCGCGGCGCCCGTGGACACGGAGGAGCTCGTGACCGCGGAGGCGCTCTGGATCGCGATGCGGACGAGCGTCTTCGGCTGCGTGCCGATGGTCGTCGCGATCTTCTTCGGGCTCGATCCGTCCTGGGGGATGCTGGCCGTGCCCTTCATCGCGTTCGTCGCCGGCTACGGCTGGGCGAACTTCGGGATCTCGATCGCCGGGTTCGCCAAGTCCTTCGAGAACTTCAGCTACGTCGTGAGCGCGGTGCTGACGCCGCTCTTCCTCGTCGCGGGCACGTTCTTCCCCATCAGCACGCTGCCCGACTGGGCGCAGGTCCTGGCCAACTTCAACCCGCTCTACCAGTGCGTCGAGCTCGTACGCGGCGCGGCGTTCGGCTTCGTCTGGACGGATCTGCTCCGGCTCGGCGCGCTCGTCGTGTTCGGTCTCGCCACCTGGCGCATCGCGATCTACGCGATGACGCGCAAGCTCGTCGACTAGCGGCCGGTCTTGACGATCGTCGGGGCGTGCGCCGCCGCGAGGTCGAGCGCGAGCGCGAGAAGAAGCCAGCCCGCCCAGAAGTTCACGGGGTCGAACGTGAGCCCTTCCTCGTCGCCGATCAGGTTCGCGATGAGCCAGACGATGAACCAGATGAATGTCATGGCGCCATTCTCGCCGTCGGCCCGCCCCGGGGGAGGGAGAGCCAGACGTCGGCGCCGCCGCTCTCGAGATTCGCAGCGTGCGCCGCGCCGCCGTGGGCCCGGGCGATCACGTCGGCGATCGTCAGGCCGAGGCCGGCGCCGTCGCCCGCGCGGGCATCGTCGGCGCGGCTGAAGCGGTCGAACGCCCGCGGGAGGTACTCCTCGGGGAAGCCGGCGCCCTCGTCGACGACGTGCAGCTCGACGAAGCCGTTCGACTCGGCCGCGGCGAGCCGGATCGTCCCGCGGCCATGGCGGAGGGCGTTCTCGACGAGGTTTCCGAGCGCCTGCTGAAGCCGGAGCTCGTCGCCCGCGAGCTCGACGTCGGGCTCCGTGTCCACCCGGATCGCCCGCTCGTCCGACCGTGCGCGCGCGGAGAAGCGCTCGGCGACGTGCGCCAGGAGCGCCCGCGACGAGACGGGCGCACGCCGGACGGAGAGGCGCCCCCGGTCGGCGCGGGCGAGGACGAGGAGGTCGTCGGCCAGGAGAGCCAGCCGCTCGGCCTCGGCCGCGGCCGACCGGACCGTCCGCTCGAGCTCCGCCTGCGAGCGGGGCCGGCGGAGGGCGAGCTCGAGCTCCGCCCTGAGGACGGCGAGCGGGGTCCGCAGCTCGTGGCCGGCGTCGGCGACGAAGGTGCGCTCGCGCTCGAGGGCCGCCTCGAGCCGGTCGAGCATGGCGTTGAGCGTCTCGCCGAGGCGATGGATCTCGTCGCGCGAGTCGGGTAGCGGCAGGCGGCGGCCGGGCTCGGAGGCGGAGATGGCCGACGCCTCGGCCCGCATCCGCTCGACGGGCCGCAGGGCTGCCGTCGCCAGCGCGTAGCCGAGGAGCGAGGCGAGGACGAGCGCCGCCGGCCCGACGATGAAGAGCTCCGTGAGGAATCCTCCGACGGTCTCGTCGCGATCGTCGAGCGACGCGCCGAGGACGAGGATCCGCTGCCCGCTCGGCGTCTGCACCGGGAGCGCGAGGAGCCGGGCCCGACCGGCGACGCCGGGCGCCCCGTCGATCTCCGTCCGCATCGGGCCCCGGGCGGCGCGGGCGAGCATGTCCACGCCGAGCAAGGACTCCCCTTCGAGCGTGGGCGTCCGCTCGACGACCAGGCCGCCCGGAGTGAGCAGCTGCGCGAACCGCTCGTCGGCGTCGGCCCCGGAGGCGGCGAAGACCGGCTCGGCGTCACCGGCCTCCAGCGAGGGGACGGTCTCGGCGGCGCGCGCCGTGAGCCCCTCGTCGACCGCCTGGTCGAGCGAGTCGGCGAGCCGGATGTACAGGAACACGCCGGTCGCCACGAGGACCACCGCCATGGCGAGCGCGAAGGCGAGCGTGAGGCGGACGCGGATGGGGAGCCGGCTCACCGTCACTCCCGGCGGAGGCGGTAGCCGACACCGCGCACGGTCTCGATCGAGCGACGGCCGAACGGCCGGTCGACCTTCTCGCGCAGGTAGCGCACGTAGACGTCGACGACGTTCGAGCGGTTCTCGTACGTGTAGTCCCAGCAGTGCTCGAGGAGCTGATAGCGCGAGAGCACCTCGCCCGGGCGGCGCATGAACGTCTCGAGGAGCGCGAACTCCTTGGTCGAGAGCTGCACCTCGGTCTCGCCCCGCCGGACCTGTCGCGTCGCCGGGTCGAGCCGGAGGTCGCCGACCTCGAGAATCGCAGAGCGCTCGAGCGCGGGGCGTCGGGCGAGCGCCCGCAGGCGCGCGAGGAGCTCGGCGAACGAGAACGGCTTCGTCAGATAGTCGTCCGCGCCGGCGTCGAGGCCGGCCACCCGGTCCTCCACCGCGTCGCGGGCCGTCAGCATCAGCACGGGGGCCCACCGACCCTTCTCCCGCAGGCTCCGGCAGACGTCGAACCCGTCGGTACCCGGAAGCATGACGTCGAGGACGATGGCGTCGTAGTCCGTCGCGGCGGCCATCCAGAGGGCGTCGCCCCCGTCGGCGGCGACGTCGGCGGAGAGCCCTTCCTCCGTGAGGCCCCGGCGGATGAGGCCGGCCATCTTCACGTCGTCCTCGACGATCAACACGCGCACCCCACCGATTGTCCCACTCGAGATGAGAGGAAGATGAGAACGGCTGCGATCGCTCTCATCGCCGTCTCAGGTGGGCGGGCTACGGTCGGGATCGTCCAGTCGAGAAGGAGACGAGATGAGCGGGAAGTGGGTCAAGATCGGAGCGGCGACCGTCGCCGTCGCGGCCCTCGCCGGAGGCGGGGTCGCGTGGGCGACGGCGAGTGACAGCGACGAGTCGGTCACGGGTCCGGAAGCCGACAGGGCCGCCGCAGCCGCGGTCGCCCGAGTCGGCGGCCAGGCCGCCGAGGTCGAGCGGGCGGAGGGCGGCGCCGGCTGGGAGGTCGAGGTCACGCGCGCCGACGGGTCGACCGTCGAGGTGAACCTCGACGAGAGCTACCACGTCGTCGGCACGCAGCAGGACTCCGAGAACGGCGACGACGACTCGGGGCCCGGCGACGACTAGTTGTGGTTCACCGGGGGTAGCCTTGACGGCATGAGCGCCGCCACGGCTCCTCCCCTTCCCGCCACGACGAGCATGGGGGCCGTCCACCTGACGGTGGCCGACCTCGAGCGCTCCCTCGCCTACTACGAGAGCGCCATCGGGCTGGCGGTGAGAGCGCGGGACGGCGACCGTGCCTCGCTGGGCACCCCGGACGCGGAGCTCCTCGTCCTCGTCGAGGAGCCCGGTGCAACGCTCGTCCGCCGGCACACCGGGCTCTTCCACTACGCCCTGCGCCTGCCGGAGCGCGCCGACCTGGCCCGCTGGCTCGCGCACGCGACGCGCACGGGCCTGCCGCTGGCGGGGATGTCCGACCATTTCGTGAGCGAGGCGATCTACCTCGGCGACCCGGACGGGCACGGCATCGAGATCTACCGGGACCGCCCGCGGGACGTGTGGGAGGGGAAGGTGTGGGCCGGCATGACGACCGAGCCGCTGGACGTTCCCTCGCTGCTCGGCGAGCTCGACGCGCCGGCGACGGAACCGTTCGACGGGCTCCCTCCCGGGACCGACATGGGGCACGTCCACCTCCAGGTGGCGGACACGGCCGAGGCGATCGCCTTCTACCGTGACGTCCTCGGGTTCGAGCTCATGGCCGACCTCTTCGGCTCGGCAGCGTTCTTCGGCGCGGGCGGGTATCACCACCACGTCGGCGCCAACACGTGGCAGAGCCGCGGAGCCGGCCCGCCGCCGCCGGGCTCCGCGGCCCTGCGCTACGCGACGATCGTCCTCCCGGACGCGGGCGAGCGGGATCGCGTCGCCGGGCGGGTCGCCGACGCCGGCGGGGAGCCGGAGGACCGGGCCGACGGCATTCTCGTGCGCGACCCTTCGGGGATCGCCCTCCTCCTCGCCGCTTCGGACTAGCCGCTCGGCTCAGCCGACGGGCGCGCCGGCCGTCTCGGGCTCGGTCGCCACCTCTTCGCGCTTGAGCAGGACGAGCGTCGCGATGACGGAGACGATCGCGACCGCGGCGCCGACCCAGAACGCGAGGCTGAAGCCGTCGGTCAGGGCCACCGCCTGCGAGGCGCCCTCCTTCAGGAGGTTCTCCGTCCGCGTCGTCGCGACGGTCGAGAGGATCGCGAGCCCGAGTGCGCCGCCGATCTGCTGCGACGTGTTGATGAGCCCGGACTGGAGCCCCGCCTCCTTGTCCGTCGCCCCGGCCAGAGCCGCGATCGACACGGGGACGAACGAGAACCCGAGCCCGACGCCGACGAGCAGGAAGCCGGGGAGGAGGTCGCTGACGTACGAGCCGTCCACGGAAACCTGCGTGAAGAAGATGAGGCCGGCCGCGAGCAAGCCGAGGCCGGTCGCCAGCACCGGCTTGACCCCGATGCGAGTCACGAGCGCCTGCGCGACGCCTGAGGCTGCGACCGCGGTCAGGGCGACCGCCAGGTAGCCCACGCCGGTCTCGAGCGCGGAGAAGCCGAGCACCTGCTGCATGTAGAGGGACAGCAGGAAGAACATTCCGAAGATCGCCGTGCCGAGGCCGAACCCGACCGTGTTGGCGCCCACGAGCGTCCGGCGCCTGAAGATCCGGAGCGGGACGAGCGGAGACCGCGAGCGCGACTCGATGAAGAAGAACGCGACCATGAGCACCGCGGAGAGGATGAAGAGGCCGATCGTCCGGAACGTCAGCCAGCCGACGTTCGTGGTCTGCGTCAGCGCGTACACGAAGATCATGAGACTCGCGGTGACGGTGATAGCGCCGGCGGCATCGAAGTGGCGCTCGAGGTCGGCCGCGCGGCTCTCGCTGACGTAGCGGGGGACTGCGAGGAGGGCGAGCACGCCGATCGGGACGTTGACGAAGAAGATCCACTCCCACCCGGCGTACTCGGTGAGGATGCCGCCGAGGAGGACGCCGATCGCCGCGCCCGACCCCGCGATGGCGCCGAGGATCCCGAGGGCCTTGTTCCGCTCGGAGCCCTCGGCGAACGTCACCGTCGTGATCGAGAAGACCGATGGCGAGAGGATGGCGCCCGCGGCGCCCTGGAGGAGGCGCATGGCGATGAGCATCCCCGCCGAGACGGAGAGGCCGCACAGGAGCGAGGCGAGGGCGAAGAGGCCGAGCCCGACCATGAAGAGTGTCCGCCGCCCGAGGATGTCGCCCAGGCGCCCGCCGAGGAGGAGCAAGCCGCCGAACGTGAGCGCGTAGCCGCTCACGACCCACTGGAGGTCCTCGGGAGCGAAGTTGAGATCCGTCTCGATGGACGGCAGCGCGACGTTCACGATCGAGATGTCGAGGACGACCATCAGGTAGGCGACTCCGAGGACGGCGAGCGCCTTCCAGCGCCTCGGATCAGGGGTCGCGGCGGCCGACATCGTCGCTCCTCTCCTCCGGGAACATGCCTGGTCTCAACGGGTGGGCTCTCAGGGGTATTCCGGGCGTCCGCCTAGGCTACCGAGATGCCGCGCCGCTGCGAGTGGGTGCCTGAGGCAGACGCGCTCTACGCCGCCTACCACGACGAGGAATGGGGGGTCCCCGTGCGGGACGACCGCGCGCTGTACGAGCTCCTCGTGCTCGAGGGCGCGCAGGCCGGGCTCTCCTGGGCGACGATCCTCCACAAGCGCGAGAGCTATCGGAAGGCCTTTGCGGGCTTCGACCCCGTGAAGGTCGCGCGCTTCGACGCGAGGAAGGTCGAGCGGCTCCTCGGCGACGCGGGCATCGTCCGCAACCGGCTCAAGGTGGAGTCCGCCGTCGAGAACGCCCGCCGCGTGCTCGAGGTCCAGGACGAGCTCGGCAGCCTGGGCGCGCTCCTGTGGGGCTTCGTCGACGACCGGCCGCGCGTCGAGCGCCGGCGGACGATCGCGGAGATCCCCGCGGAGACCGCGGAGTCG
>DATBJE010000084.1:0-3138 GCA_036556565.1 Gaiellaceae bacterium | reverse complement strand
CCGCCCGACGGCGTCGATCTCGCGCGGGCCCTCGGGCTCGACGCGCGAGTCGAGGTCGCCCCGACCGAGGCGCGCCGCCGCGGCGCCGAGCTTCTCGAGCGGACGGGCGATCGAGCCCGCGAGGATCCAGGCGAGGCCGAGCCCGACCAGGACGACGACGAGCCCGATGAGCGCGACCCGCAGCCAGCTCGAGCGGACGCTCGCGTCCACCGCGCCCATCGGGGCGGAGACCCGGAGGGCGCCCACGACCCGGCCGCCGTCGGCGACGGGGACGGTGACGAGAAGCAGATCCTCGTCCAGCGTCTCGCTGTGCCGCTGGCGCACGTCGACGCGCCCCTGCGAGAGCGCGGCGCCGAGCTCGGGCCGCTCGTCCGTCGCGTACGCCTCGCCCGGCGTCGCCGTCCCGTCGCTGTCGGCCAGGACCCGGCCGCGGCCGTCCACGACGAGCGTCCGCCCGCGGTCGGCCACCGTCGCGCCCGAGACGATCTGACCGAGCCGGTCGACGACCTGCCCAGGGGCGGTGCCCGAGACGTTGCCCCGGGCGACGAGATCGGCGAGGCGGGCCGAGAGCACCGCGGCGTTCGCGACCACCTCCGACTCGAGCTCCGACCTCGCTCGGCGGTCGACGTTGAGCGCGAGCGGAACGGTGAGCGCGACGAGGACGGCGAGGAGGAGGTACGCCGCCCCGAGGACGAGCCTGGCCCTGAAGCTCACGGCGCGACGTCGTCCGTCGGGTCGAACCGGAAGCCGACCCCGCGGACGGTGTGGATGTAGCGGGGAGCTCCGGGATCGTCGCCGAGCTTCTTGCGGAGGGCGCTCACGTGAACGTCGAGTGTCTTCGTCGAGCCGAACCAGGCGGGATCCCAGACCTCGTGCACGAGGGTGTCGCGGCGCACGACCTTGCCGGCGTGCTCGAGCAGGACGCGGAGGACGTCGAACTCCTTCACCGTCAGGTCGAGTGCGTCGCCGTCACGGGTCGCCTCGTGCGTGTCGAGATCGACCCGGACGTCCCCGGCCTCGAGGACCGCGCCCCCGGGCTCGGCGGCCTCGCCCGCCCGGCGCAGGACCGCCCTGATGCGCGCGGCGAGCTCCGCCGCGCTGAAGGGCTTCGTGACGTAGTCGTCGGCGCCCAGCTCGAGGCCGAGGACGCGGTCCATCTCCTCGCCGCGCGCCGTGAGCATGACGACGGGCGTGCGCGAGACCTCGCGGATGCGGCGGAGAACGTCCCGCCCGTCGCCGTCCGGGAGCATGACGTCGAGGAGGACCAGGTCGGGCTCGCGGGCCAGGAAGAGCTCCATCCCCTCGGCCGCCGTCCGGGCGACGACCGGCTCGAAGCTCTCCCGGGCGAGCGCGGCCGCGAGCGGCTCGGCGATCGCCTCCTCGTCCTCGAACACGAGAATCGTCCGTTTCGTCACGACGGAGAAGCGTACGCGCCGCGAGCCGTGCCGGTTGCCTCGCTCGGATGGAGGGGAGGCCGGCTCGATCGCCGGCCTCCCCTCCGGACGCACGCTCAGGGAGCCTGCGTGGCGACGTTCGCGGCGCCGCGCGTCAGGGTCGTCGTGAAGACCCAGTCGGCGGCGGCGTCGTTCGTGTCGCGCGTGTCGGGGATCCGGCTGAGGGAGCCCGCGACGGTGTTCGAGTCGGCCACGGAGGCCGCCAGGGCCGTTCCCTCGACGAGGCTGTACGTCGCCCCGTCGATGACGGCCGCGGTGATTGCGCCCTCGTAGGAGAGCGCGTCGAGGAGCGTCCCGTCCGCCGTGTCCACGAGCGCGAGCCCGTCGGGCGCCCCGTTCTGGGCGTCGATCGCGACGACGAGGTACCCGCCCGCCGCGAGCGACCCGGTCAGCGCCTCGCGGTCGTACTCCTGCGAGTCCGAGCCGTCGACGAAGACGAGCGCGATTCCGCCGAGATCGGCGGCCGTGTCGTGTTGGCGATCTCGACGAACCCGTCCCCGTCGGCGCCCACCTGGTCGTAGTCGACCTCGTTGATGACGAGGCTCGCCTCTCCGGGCGGGGGCGGCGGCGGGGGAGGCGGTGGCGGCGGCGGCGGCGGCGAGCCTCCGATGCAGCGGAGGAGCACCGTGTCGTCTCCGGCGAGGTCGAGCTCGACCGTCCCGCTCCCGCCGCCGTCGGTCGTGCAGGCGATGCCGTCGAGGTCGTCGAGCTTCGTCACCCCCTGCCCGGGATCGCCCTTCGGCCCGGCCGGCCCCGCCGGCCCCGCAGGGCCTGCCTGGCCCGCGGGCCCCTGGACGCTCCACTGGAGCGCCTGCTCCCGGGCCCGGCAGTCGCTCGCGGACGGGACGATGCGCACCCAGCCACCGTGCGGGTGGCGGCAGGCGTTGATGACGGCCTCGTCGGCCGCCGCCACGCTGCCGACGGCGAGCGCTCCGGCCACGATTCCCGCGGCGGTCCCGGCCGCCGCGAGGGCCGCCAGCCCGCGCATGCGTGTGATCTTCATGGGCCTCCTTCCGGTCGACATGAGAGCCACCGGAGATAGCGCGGGCGGGGAGCGCCGCCGCGCCGGCCGCGGGTTTCGGCACACCTTCGGCCCCGATGCGTCACCGACCCGAGCGGCGGCCCGGGCGGTGTCACACTGTCGGCCGTGGACATCTTCAGCTTCGTCCCCGGGTACGAGACGTCGATCTACGAGGCCGGGCGCGAGCCGATCTTCGTCACGCTGCTGGCGTTCCTCGTCACCTTCGTGCTCACGCGGGGGTACACGCGGGTTGCGCGCGCCCGGGGGTGGGGGAGCGGCAGCGTGCACGGCGTCCACCTTCACCACATCGTCGTCGGGATCGTGCTGGCGCTCGCCTCGGGGGTCATGATCATCGGCTTCGAGCCGGTCGACAACCTCTTCGACCTGCTCCTCTGCGCGGTCTTCGGCTCCGGCGCGGCGCTCATCCTGGACGAGTTCGCGCTCGTCTTCCGCCTGAAGGACGTCTACTGGACTGACGAGGGCAGATCCTCGATCGACGCGATCATCGTCGCGGTGACGGTGGGCTTCCTCGTCCTCCTCCACATCGTGCCCTTCGACGAGAAGACGAGCGAGGACGCGAGCCGCTGGACGCTCCTGGTCGCCGTGTCGATCCACCTCGCGCTCGTCGTCGTCGCGGTCCTCAAGGGGAAGATCTGGACCGGC
>DATBJE010000083.1:0-2851 GCA_036556565.1 Gaiellaceae bacterium | reverse complement strand
GGGGACGATCTCGAACATCGTCGACTTCGGCGCCTTCGTCGACCTCGAGGGGATCGACGGGCTCATCCACATCTCGGAGCTCTCCTGGAGCCACGTGAACCACCCGTCCGAGCTGCTCGAGATCGGGCAGGAGGTGCGCGTGAAGGTGCTCGACATCGACCGCGAGCGCCAGCGCATCTCGCTCGGGCTGAAGCAGACCCAGACCGACCCCTGGCAGCAGGTCATCGACACCTACGAGCAGGGCGACGTCGTCGAGGGCCGCGTCACGAAGGTCGTCACCTTCGGCGCGTTCGTCGAGGTCGTGCCGGGCGTCGAGGGGCTCGTGCACATCTCCGAGCTCGCCACGCACCACGTCGAGAACCCGCGCGAGATCGTCCAGCAGGGCGAGACCGTGCGGGCCAAGATCATCGAGATGGACGCCGAGCGCAGGCGCCTGTCGCTCTCCCTCAAGCGGGTCGAGGAGGGCGAGGCTGCCCGCCCGGGAATCGGCGCCGAGGCGACACCCGAACTGGGGCTCTCCGAGGAGGTCTTCACCGAGGAGGCCGCCGAGCCCGAGGCTGCGGAGGAACCGGCAGTCCAGGACGCCGTCCCCGAGGAGCAGGCAGTCCCGGAGGACGAGGCCGTCCCGGACGAGGCCTCCGCGCAGCCTGACGACGAGCAGCAGCAGCAGTAAGCCGGTCGCGGTCGCGATCACCGGCGGGATCGGGGCCGGGAAGACGGAGGCGCTGCGCGCCTTCGCGCGTCACGGCGCCGCGGTCGTCTCGAGCGACGAGATCGTCCACGAGCTCCTGCGCTCCGACCCCGAGGTCAGGCGGGCCGTCGTCGACCGGCTCGGGCCGGAGGTCGTAGGGGCCGACGGCGAGATCGACCGGGGGAAGGTGGGCGAGATCGTCTTCGCCGACCCCGAGTCGCTCGCATGGCTCGAGAGGCTCCTCCATCCACGCGTCGTCGCGCGCTACCTCGGCTGGCGCGAGGAGCTGGCAGAGCTCGAGGACCCGCCCGAGGTCTGTGTCACCGAGGTCCCGCTCCTCTACGAGGTCGGCGGCGAGTCGCGCTTCGACAAGGTGGTCGTCGTCACCGCATCGCCCGAGGTTCGCATCTCGCGGCACATCGGGCCGATGCGCGATCGCGAGCTGCGGCTGATCCCCGACGGCGAGAAGGCCGCCCGCGCCGACTTCGTGTACGTCAACGACGGGACTCTCGCGGAGCTCGACGCCTTCGTGTCCGACGTCATGAGCACCCTGTCGCGATGAGGATCATCGTCGGTGCCCTCGTCCTCGTCGCCGCCCTCGGGGCGACCGCGCTCTACGTCGAGGAGTCGCAGCCCTCGTGGTACCTGCGGCTGCGCTACCCGCTCGAGTACGACCACATCGTCCGCGGCCATGCCGAGAACTACGACCTCGACCCGGCGCTCCTCGCCGCGGTCATCTACCGCGAGAGCAAGTTCGACGCCGACGCCCGCTCGTCGTCGGGGGCGATCGGACTGATGCAGCTCCTCCCGGACACGGCCGAGGGGATCGCGCTCCACACAGGCGGGTCGAGGTTCGAGGTGGACGACCTCTACGACCCCGAGATCAACGTCCGCTACGGATCCTTCTACCTCCGCCGGCTCCTGCGCAAGTACGGCGACGAGCGTCTCGCCCTGGCGGCCTACAACGCGGGGCAGACCAACGTCGACGAGTGGATCGAGAAGGGGGAGGGAATCGAGTTCCCCGAGACCCGCGCGTACGTCGACGACGTCCTGCACGCGCGCGACGTCTACGCGCGCGCCTACGCGAACGAGCTCGGCCTCGACGGGTAGGACGCCCGATGCCGGCGGCTACGATGGCCGTGAGGTGGCTTCCTTCCGCGTCTCCGACGCCTACCGGCCCACGGGCGACCAGCCCGACGCGATCGCGGCGCTCTCCGGCTCCATCGGGCACGGGGACCGCTTCCAGACCCTGCTCGGGGCGACGGGCACCGGAAAGACGGCGACGATGGCCTGGATCGCCGAGCAGGTGCAGCGCCCCACGCTCGTGATCGCGCACAACAAGACGCTCGCGGCCCAGCTCTGCAACGAGTTCCGCGAGTTCCTGCCCGGCAACGCCGTCGAGTACTTCGTCTCGTACTACGACTACTACCAGCCGGAGGCGTACGTCCCGCAGGCGGACCTCTACATCGAGAAGGACGCCTCGATCAACGACGACATCGACCGGCTCCGCCACGCCGCCACGGCCGCGCTCCTGGCGCGGCGTGACGTCCTCATCGTCGCCTCGGTCTCCTGCATCTACGGCATCGGCTCTCCGGAGGAGTACGAGGACAAGACCGTCGCGCTCGGCATCGGCCTCGAGATCGACCGGGACGTGATGCTGCGGAAGCTCGTGGACATCCAGTACGCGCGGAACGACTCCCTGCTCGGGCGCGGGCGGTTCCGCGTCCGCGGCGACGTCGTCGAGGTGCAGCCGGCGCACATGGAGTCGGGCTACCGGATCTCGTTCTTCGGCGACGAGGTCGAGCAGATCACGCATTTCGACCCGCTCACCGGTGAGGTCTACGCACGGCTCGAGCACCTGGCGATCTTCCCGGCCACGCAGTACGTCACCTCGCGGGAGACGATCGAGCGCTCGGTCGGGGAGATCAAGCGCGAGCTCGCAGACCAGGTGCGTCGCTTCGAGTCCGAGGGGAAGCTCCTCGAGGCGCACCGCATCCGCCAGCGGACGGAGTACGACCTCGAGATGCTCCAGGAGCTCGGCTACTGCAACGGCATCGAGAACTACTCGCGGATCCTCGACGGGCGCGAGCCGGGGACGCCGCCGCACACCCTCCTCGACTTCTTCGGCGACGACTTCGTCGTCATGATCGACGAGTCGCA
>DATBJE010000082.1:0-13167 GCA_036556565.1 Gaiellaceae bacterium | reverse complement strand
GGTCGAGGAACCCGAACACGCGCTCCTGCTGCGACTTCGAGATGACGGGGCCGACCTCGACGTCCTCGCTCTCGGACGGGTCGCCGACGTTGAGCGACTCCACCGCGGGCACGAGGTCCTCGAGGAGCTTCTCGTAGATCTCGGGGCCGGCGATGACGCGCGAGGCCGCCGTGCAGTCCTGTCCCGAGTTCCAGTAGCCGGCGTTCTTGATCACCTCGGCGGTCGCCTCCGGATCGGCGTCGTCGAAGACGATGACCGGCGCCTTGCCCCCGAGCTCGAGGTGCACGCGCTTGAGCGTCTCGGCGGCGGCCTTCGCCACCTCCTTGCCGGTGGCGACGTCGCCCGTGAGGGAGACCATGCGCACGTCCGGGTGGCGGACGATGCCCGCGCCCACCGGCTCGCCGTCGCCGGTGATGACGTTCACGACGCCGGCGGGGAAGATCTCGCCGATGTACTCGGCCATCATCAGCGCGGTGAGCGGTGTCTGCGCGGAGGGCTTGAGGACGATCGTGTTGCCGGCTGCGAGCGCCGGCGCGATCTTCCAGACGGCCATCATGAGCGGGTAGTTCCAGGGGGCGATCTGACCGACGACGCCGACGGGCTCGCGCCGGATGATCGACGTGTAGCCCTGCATGTACTCGCCGGCGGCCGTCCCCTCGAGCAGGCGCGCAGCCCCCGCGAAGAAGCGGAGGTTGTCCGCCGAGACCGGAATCTCGTCGCGCGCGTAGGGAAGCGGCTTCCCGACGTTCTGCGACTCGACGCTCGCGAGCTCCTCGTTGTGCTCCTCGAGCGCGTCCGCGAGCTTGAGGATCATCGCCTGGCGCTCGCCGGGAGTGGTCTCGAGCCACTCCGGCAGCGCGTTCTTCGCCGCCTCGACGGCGCGGTCGACGTCGGCCTCGCTCCCGTTCGGGACCTCGGCGATCGTCTCTCCGGTGGCGGGGTTGATGATCTCCGCGGTCCCGCCCTCGGCCGCGTCGACCCACTTCCCCCCCACGAGATTCTTGTGTTGGGACACGGCAACGCTCATGGCGATCCGACCTCCGTTTTCTCGACGTACGCGGGAGCGTAGCCCCCGGCGGGTGCCCGAAACAACTCGGAGGCGCCCCTAGCCCCGGTCCCGCAGGGAGCCGCGGGCGGCCATGATCTCCCGCACGCGCCCGGTCGGGAGCTCGTGCACGACCGCCCCCGCAAGGCCTGTCATCGTCTCGGCGGCGCAGAGCGCGTTCACGATCGCCTCCTCCGTCGCCTCGACGACGGCGTCGAAGAGCGGCGTCATGTGCTGGGCAGGAACCATGGTAAGCGGCACCGTCAGCGGGATCTCGGCCCCGTAGTCCCCTGCCGGCAGCCCTCGGTTGCCCGTGGCGAAGCAGAGGAAGAGGTCGCCGCTCGAGTTCTCGCCCACGCCGCCCATGCGCCCGATCCCCAGCCCCGCGCGCTGGGCCAGCCGCTCGCACTGGTCGGAGAGGAGCGGGGCGTCCGTGGCGGCGATCACGATGATCGACCCGCCGGGCGAGCCTCCCGGAACGCCGGGCCCCGGGACCTCGGAGTCCGGGATCTCGGCCCCGACGGGGACGCCGTCGATGCGGAACCGCTCGCGCCGGCCGTAGTTGGCCTGGACGAGGACGCCGACGACGTGGCCGCCGACCGCCTCGACGACCCGCGAGGACGTGCCGATCCCGCCCTTGAAGCCGTGGCAGATCATGCCCGTCCCGCCGCCGACGTTCCCCTCGGGGACGGGCCCCGGCCCCGACGAGGCGATCGCCGCCTCGACGTGCCCGGCCTCGACGTGCTGGCCGTTGATGTCGTTGAGCGTGCCGTCCCACGTCTCGCCCACGACCGGCAGGCTCCAGAACTCGGGCCCGTTGCCACGCGCCGCGACCTCTGCGGCGATGAGCGCGTCGCGGACGACGCCGACCGAGTGGGTGTTCGTCAGCGCCACGGGAGAGGTGAGGAGCCCGGACTCACGCACCCACTCGAGCCCCGTCAGCTCGCCGTTCCCGTTCAGGCGGTGCGCGCCCGCGAAGACGGGCTCGTCCCACGGGTTTCCCTCGTGCGGGTGGATAACCGTGACGCCCGTGCGCACCGACTCCCCCTCGATGAGGGTCTCGTGGCCGACCCGCACGCCGGGGACGTCCGTGATCGCGTTCTGCGCGCCCGGCGGGAGCGTCCCGATCCCGAGCCCCAGATCTCGCGCGCGCGGCCTGCTCATCCCGTCGTGAACTGGTGGCTCCTGAGCCTGCCCTTGCGGATGTCGACGAGCGCCCCGCGCAGGATGCCCTCGTTGTACTCGCTGCCGGGGTTGATGCAGATCGTCCGCCCGAGCCGGTGGACGCCGCGCGACTCGTGCAGGTGCCCGTGGAGGCCGACCAGAGGCTGGTAGCGCTCGATCGCCGCCCGGCACGCGGTGCTCCCGACCGGCTGCATCTCGGCGCCGCCCGCTCCCGAGGTCATGCGCAGGTTCTCGTCGAGCTTCGGGCCGGAGTCGATGCCCGTGTCGTACGGCGGGCAGTGGAAGTTGAAGACGGCATTCTCGGGGTCCCGGAGCTGCCCGATGACCTCTTCCAGGCGCCGTCCGAGCTCCGCCTCGTCGACGTCGCGCGGGCAGTGCCACGGCGTCTGGTTCGCGTAGCCGCAGCTGGCCACCTCGGTTCCCTCGGGCAGCTCGACTACCCGCCCTTCGAGGAACCGGACCCAGTCGCTCGCCTCGACCACCTCGTCGATCGCGGCCGGGTCGTCGTTCCCCGCGTTGACGTAGCAGGGGATGCCCCTCGGCTCGAGCCGCTCCTCGGCGAGGGCGACCCAGCGCTCGAGGCGCTCGCGCATGAGCCGGAGGAAGAGCGCCTCCTGGGCGGCGGGGTGGGCCCGCAGCGCCTCCTCCTCGTCGAGCGTGCAGCGGTGCGAGTAGTAGCCGGCGTTGGCGATCTTCTTCTCGAGCTCGACGAGCTCCTCGCCCTCGGCGGCGACGTCCTCGCCGAGGAAGATGCCCCGGTGGACGCCGTTCTCCGCCACGAGCGGCACGATCGCCTTGCCCGTCAGGTCGCCGCCGAGCAGGATCGCATCGGCGCCGTAGAAGGGGCCGGCGTTCACGAACTTCGTGAAGCACCGGTCCGACCCGTGGACGTCGGTGGCGTAGAAGAGCTTCACGCAGGGAGGCTAACTACTCCGGCGGAATCTCCTTGTAGAGGAGGTCGAGGTCCACCCCGCGCTGCCGCTGCACCGCGCGCGAGACGTAGTAGAGGATCACGCCCACGACGTAGATGCCGACGACGAAGGCGATCGCGCGGTTGCCCGTCGGACCGCTGAAGGCAGGCGTGTCGAACGACGAGTAGAGAATGAGCGAGAAGAGAATGAGGTTCCCGATGCCGAGGAGGGTGATGATCGGGACGCCCAGGATCTTCCGCCTCACCGATTCCGGCGCCTGGTCGAAGAGATCCCTCCTCCGGTAGGGAAGGAGGATGGCCGCGAAGCTCGCCATCCAGAACGCCACCGAGAAGATAACGATGTAGTTCACGACGATCGTGAAGAAGCTCGTGAACACGTAGAGCGCGAGCAGCGTGACCGCGATGATCGTGATCACGATGGCTGCGACCCACGGCGCGTGCGTCCGCTCCCCCACCGTGGCGAGCTGCCGCGGGGCGACGCTGTCGAACGACCAGGCGAAGATGTTCCGGGTGCAGATCATGGCGATGACGAAGAGGAGAAGGACGTTCCAGAGGATGAAGCTGACGCCCATGATGACGTTCAGGACAGTCGAGCCCGTCATGATCCCGACGAAGAAGTTGAGGACCGGCGACACCGGGATCCCCGACCCGTCGTCCGTGTTGTTGTTGAGGTAGACGACCGAGTTCGTGAAGTCCTGGCCGACGACGTCGTAGTAGCGCCAGAACGCCAGCAGGTAGACGCCGAAGGCGAAGAGGAGCGTGGCCATGATCATCCGCGGCTGCGTCTTCGAGGCCTGCTTCACCTCGCCGCCGATGTACGCGGAGTACGTGAAGCCGATGTAGATCCAGTAGCCGAGCGGCAAGGCGAGGAGGGCGCCCCAGAAGGTCGCGTCGCCGACAGAGAAGCCGGCGCTCGAGGCCTGGTCGATGATGCCCTGGTAGGTCTGGCCGTCGGCCCGCTCGGCCATGAACGTGTTGAACTTGGCCACGAACTCGTCCTTGGAGGTGGAGAAGAGGACGCCAAGCGTGACGAACGTTCCCAGAAGCGCTGGGATGAAGCCGATCAGGAAGAGGTTCCGGATCACCCTGGTGTTCAGGCAGAGCACGAAGAGGACCAGGATGAGGATGCCGGTGCCGAGGAGGAACACCCACCAGTCGCCGCTCACGCTCACGCTCCAGTCGATGAGCGTCTGGTTGCCAATCGCCTGCCCGAGCGTCGCGAACGCGATCGCGATGCCGAAGTTGACCGCGAACGCCGCGTACAGCCCGAGCCCGAGGAACTGCGACCACGTGAAGCCCCAGTTGGCCGTGAACCCGGCGACCGGGTGGACGACGCGCGAGAGGTAGACGTAGTCGCCGCCCGAGCGCGGCATGACCCCGGCGAGATAGCCGTACATGAGGGCGTTGGAGATGGTCAGGATCGTCCCGATGAGGACGACGAGGAGCACGTTCTGCTCGGGCCACAGTCCCGCGATGAAGGTCGGGACGACCATGAGCACGAGCCCGAGCGCATAGCCGAGCGTGTTGAAGACGAAGACGTCCAGGGGTCGGAACTCGCGGACGAGCCCCGAGGACTGCCTGACGTAGAGGCCCCGAGCCTCGACGCGCGCCGGTACGACTTGCTCACCCATGTGGGATCCCTCCTGGAGTCGACGACTCGATGACGCCTACGTGTGCGCGCGCTCCTTCGCGCGGATCGTGACGGGCCGCGGCGGCCGGATGTACTTCGGGTAGTCGGTGCGCGGGTCGAAGCCGCCGGGCTCGGCGACCGGCACGACGAGGAGTTCCTCCCGGTCGCGGCTCGCCTCGACGAGGATCTCCCCGGTGGGGGCGACGGACCTGCTCCCGCCGACGAAGACGAGGTCGTCGCCGCTTCCGACGAGGTTCGCGTAGAGATGCGGGAGGCGGTTCTCGTGCGCGCGCGCGACGGAGCCGACGGCGTGGTCGATGTAGAAGGGGTCCATGTTCGCGGACGCGGTCGCGAGCAGCTCGGCGCCCGCGAGGGCGACCTGCCGCCCGGGCTCGGGGAACTCGATGTCGAAGCAGATGAGCGGCGCCACGAGCTTCCCCGCCAGCTCGAGGATCAGGAGCTCGTCGCCCTCGACGAACCCGGCCTCCGCCTCGGACTCGAAGAGGCAGGTCTTGCGGTAGACGCCCGCGAGCGAGCCGTCCGCGTCGATGCACGCGGCCGAGTTCGCCACGCCCTTCGACGTCCGCTCGGCGAAGCCGATGACGACGGCCGTCCCCACCTCGGCCGCGGCGTCGGCGATCGCGCGCAGCTCCGGCGACTCGGGGTCGCGGGCAAGCTCGTCGAGGTCGCGGTACGCGTAGCCGCTGAGGTACAGCTCGGGGAAGACCGCGATGTCGACCTCGGGATGCGATCGGATGGCGTCGACTGCCCGGGTGGTGTTCCCCTCCACCTCGCCGATACGACACGCGAGCTGGGCGAGCAGCGCCTTCATGATCGACCCTCCTGATTGGTCTTGATCAAAGTCCTTATATCGCAGCTCGGGTGGTGGAGCCAAGTCCCAGCTCAGTGCGTGCCTCGCGGGCGACTGTGTCGATCGTGGCCGCGAGCCGCTCGACGACGAGCGACAGCTCCTCCGCAGCGCTCGTGAAGGCCGGGGCGAGGAGCGTCTGGTCGCCCGCGTAGCCGTCGGCCGTCGGCTGCGTCGAGTAGACGATGAGCCCGCGGCGGAGCGCCTCGACGTCGACGCGGCGCGCGACCCCGAGCTCGGGCGGGAGGAAGGAGCTCCCGTCCCTGGGGTCGACGTACTCCACGCCGAGCAGGAACCCGCGGCCACGGACCTCGCCGACGAGGTCGCAGCCGGCCAGGGCGCCACGCAACTCCTCGAGGAGCCGGGGGCCCTCCATCCGGACGCGCTCGACGAGCCCGTGCTCTCGGAGGTAGCGCAGCACGGCCAGGCCGACCGCGCAGGAAAGCGGCGCCCCGTCCCACGTGTGGCCGAGCTCGAACGCGCGCGACCCCTCGGCGAAGGCGCGGTAGACCTCCTCGCGGCAGAGGACCGCCCCGACCGGCGCGTATCCGGCGCCGAGGCCCTTCGCCGTCGTGATCACATCCGGGACGAGCGGAAGCTGCTCCGCCGCGAACCACGTGCCCGTGCGACCGAGGCCCGTCACGACCTCGTCGAGGCAGATGAGGAACCCGTGCTTCTCGCGCCGCTCGGCCAGGCCCTCCCAGAAGCGCTGCGGGGGCGAGTAGGCGGGGAGCGCCGCCGCGCTGACCGGCTCGCAGAAGAATGCGGAGACCGCGTCCGGGCCGGCCTCCTCGAGCGCGCGGTCGAGCGCCTCGAGGGCCGCCTCGCCGGTGGGGTCGAAGCGCGCCGTCGCGGGCGGGATGTGGAGGTGCGGCGTCACGTACGGCGCGTAGTGGTGCTGGAGCGCCGCTCGCCCGGTCAGCGACAGCGTCGCCACGGTCGGCCCGTGGTAGGCCTGGGCCGGCGAGATGATCCGCCAGCGCCCGGGCTCACCGCGCTCGACGTGGTAGCTCCGCGCCATGCGCACGGCCGTCTCGTTCGCCTCGGCGCCGCCCGTGACGAAGTGGACGCGCGTGAACCCCTCGGGCGCGACCTCGCAGAGCTCCCGCGCCAGCTCCTCCTGCGGCGGCGTCGTGAACTGCTGGTTGTAGAGGAACGACACGCGACGGGCCTGCTCGCGCGCCGCCTCGATCAGCTCGGGCACGCCGTGGCCGACGCTCGTCACCATCGCGCCGCCCCCGACCGCATCGAGGTACGCGTTGCCCTCGCGATCGTAGAGCCACACGCCCTCGGCCTTCTCGATCAGCGGGTACGGCCGGTCGAGCTCGCGGGGGAAGACGCTCGTCTCGCCCTCGCGGACGACGACGGGATCGCTCATTCCGCCACCCCGCACCAGAGCGCCAGCGCCCGGGCGTACGCCTTCGCGCCGAGGACGAGCTCGTCGATCCCCACCCACTCATCGGGCGCGTGGGCCCGCGTGAGGTCGCCCGGGCCGAACGCGGGGCTCGGCGTCTCGGCGAAGAGCGTGAGGAGCGCGCCGTCGTAGGTCGTGTCGATGCCCTCGGGGGTCACGTCGAGCCCGAGGTCGCGACCCGCCTCACGGGCGACCTCGACGATCGCCGATGCCGGGTCGATCTCGGAAGGTGGGTAGTCGGTGTACCAGCTCCAGCTCGGCGGGTTCTCGGCGAGCCAGTCGTCTGCGGCCGCGACCGCCGCCACGGCCGCCTCGATCTCCCCGCGCGGCACGGAGCCGTAGCCCCGCTCGTCGGCGTTCGCGGGCAGGTACGTCGTGTTGACGGTGATCTCGCACCGCTCGGGGACGTTGGAGACGAAGCTGCCTCCGCGGATCATCGTCGGGTTGACCGAAGGCGTCCCCAGGAGCGGGTGGCGCTTGTCGTCGCGGCCCTCCCACTCGGCGGTTAGCCCGTCGAGCCCGGCGGCCACTGCCATCGCCTTCTGGATCCCGTTCACCCCGCCGCCCTCGCGCCAGTGCGGCTGGTTCATCTCGGCGTGGGCCGAGCGGCCGTCCACGGTCAGGGTCCCGTGCAGGAGCCCGCGCGTGGCGATCCAGAGGTTCAGGCGCGTCGGCTCGGGGACAAGGCCCGCGTCGGCCCGGTAGCCGCGGGCGATCGCCGCGATCGTGCCCATCGCGCACGTCTCCTCGTCCGGGACCGTCTCGACGATCACGTCGCCGGCGAGCCTGACGCCGGAGGCGGCGAGCGCCTCGAGCGCGACGAGCGCGGAGGCGATCCCACCCTTCATGTCGACGGCGCCGCGACCGTAGACCCGGCCGTCGCGGACCTCCGCAGCGAAGGGCGGCGACGTCCACCGCGAGCCGTCGCCCGCGTCGACCACGTCGATGTGGCCGTTGACGACGAGGCTCCGGCCTCCACCAGCCCCCCGGATCGTGCCGACCGTGAGGGGCCGCCCCCGCCAGTGGTGCCACGGGGGCATCATCGGGTGGTCGGCGAACTCGGCCGGGTCGGGCTCCCACTGGTCGACCTCGGCGCCCATCCCGGCGAGCCGCTCGCCGACGAACGCCTGGAGGTCTCCCTCCTCGTTCGTGGTGTGCGTCGATCCGGGCGAGAGGTCGACGGACGTCGTGTCGAAGCCGACGAGCGCCCGCACGAGGCCGACCAAGTCGTCGACGTGGGCGTCGACGTACGCATCGACCGAGGCCGAGGCAGAAAGGACCTGAGTCAAGGCCAAAAGATCCTACGACGACCGGGTGGTCGCCGTCAAACGGCCGTCAGAACCCGTTTCGGAATGCGGGTTCTCAGAGCGCCTGGAGGAGCACCCGGATCGCCTGGGCCGTATGCGCGACGTGCTCGAGCATCGCCGCGCGGGCGCCCTCCCTGTCCCCGGCCGCGATCGCATCGAGGACGGCGCCGTGCTCGGTGGTCGAGCGCGCGTGCCAGATCGCAGAGTCGGGCAGTGCCACGAGCGGGTCGTTGAGGACGACGCGCAGGCGCTCGACGGCGTCGGCGTAGAAGCGGTTGCGCGTCGCGCTGCCGACCAGCAGGTGGAACTCGGTGTCGTGCGCCATGAACCCCACGTCGGCCTCGGCCTTGGCCGCCTCCGCCATCGCCTCGCGCATGCGCTCGAGCTCGTCGTCGCGCCGGCCACCGGCCGCCTCGGCGGCCGCGGCAGGCTCGACGTCGAGGCGAAAGGCGAGCGCCTCCTCGATCACCGCCCGGTTGCGCCGGATGTCGGCGAGAACCCTGCGCAGGGAGCCGTCGGCGCCCACGGGGCCGACGACGAAGGTCCCGCCGGTGCGGCCGCGCCGGCTCTCCACGAGGCCGTCGCGCTCGAGCAGGCCGAGGGCGCGCTGCACGGTCGCCCGGCCGACGCCGAACATCCGCGCGAGGTCGCGCTCGGGCGGAAGAGCACCGTCGGCCGGGACGAGCCTGAGCATGATCTGGCGCCGCACCTGCTCGGCGACGTACTCGTGTGCACGCGGCTGCTCGATGCGCTGAAAGCTGACCTCGCGGGTGGCCACGGGCGACTAGCGTAGCTCGGACGCCGCCTACACTGGAACGCCGTGGTCCTCACGCAGCCCGATTCCGTCTCCATCGTCGCGCTCGACGGCGAGCAGCTCGTCCTCGTCTCGCAGACGCGAGCGGGGGCCGACGGGCGCACGCTCGAGCTCCCCGCCGGGTCGATCGAGGACGGCGAGTCGCCCGAGGAGTGCGCGGCCCGGGAGCTCGTCGAGGAGTGCGGGCTCACGGCGGCGTCGTGGCGGAAGCTCGGCGAGTTCTGGGCGGCGCCGGACTACTCCACGGAGTACGTCCACGTCTTCGAGGCTCGGGAGCTCGTCGACGTCGGCATCGGCGAGCGCGAGGAGGGCGACGACCTCGTCGTCGAGCGCCGTGGGCTTCGCGGCGTGATCGGGGAGCTCTCGGACGCGAACTCGCTCGCCGCGCTCGCCCTCTGGCTCCAAGGCTAGAAGCGACGACGCGACACAGCTCGAGCCGTCCTCCATCACCGTCCGCCGGAGCCGTGTCTGGGGTCAGACCCCGGGCATGGCCGAAGCGGCACGGTTCCGTGGCTTGATGGGGCGAACTCCCTGGCCGGCGGCGGATTCTTGCTCCGAAGCTGATGGAGAGCCGGCGCGGATGCCACCGTCCATCGCGGCCATGTCTGGGGTCAGACCCCGGGCATGGCCGAAGGGGACGATGCGCGGCTCGACGGCGCGCGCTAGAAGCCGAGGAGGGCGACGCCGGCGGCGACGAGGACGGCCCCGGCGAGGCGGAACGGCCCCACGCGCTCGTGGAGAAGCAACGCCGCCCCGACCGTGGCGATGACGACGCTCGTCTCGCGCACGGCCGCGACCGGCGCCGCCTCGGCGCGGGCGAGCGCCGCGAGCACGAGCCCGTAGGCGACGAAGGTGCAGATACCGGCGACGACCGCCGAGGCGTTCAGCTCGGCGCGGAGCGCATCGCCGCCCTTGACCACCGCGATGCCCGTCGCGTAGGCGAATGCCGGGACGAGCAGCGTCAGCTCGAGGTAGGTGAGCGCGTTCGAATACGTGATGCCCTCGTTGTCGACGAGCGTGTAGGCGGCGATGCAGCCGGCGATGGCCAGCCCGAAGAGCACCCCTGACGCCTGGCCCGGGCGCCGGAGCCCCCGGACCAGGAGCACGCCGAGGCCGACCAGGCAGACGCCGAGCGTCTGCGAGGCGGTCGTCCCCGCCCCGAGCGCGACGACGCCGATGCCCAGCACCAGGAGCGGCGCGACCCCGCGGGCGAGCGGGTAGACGACCGAGAGCTCGGCGCGGCGGTACGCCGCTCCCAGGAGGGCGAAGTAGACGAGCTCGAGGAGCGAGCTCGCGACGATGTAGGGCCAGGCCCGGCTGTCGAGATCCCACCGGAGCGCCGCCACGGGCGCGAACACGACCACCGCGGTGACGAGCGCGATCGCCGCTGCGGCCTCCGGGTCGCGGGCCCGCGCGATCAGGAGGTTCCAGCCCGCGTGGACGAACGCCGCCGCAAGCGCGAGGAAGAAGGCCGACGCGGGCACCCGCGTAGTCTCTCGTCAGGGGCGGCCGGGCGCCTCCCAGAGCACCGGGAAGAGGGGATGGTCCATGGCCGCGCCGGCGGGAAGCTCGTCGGCGAGGCCGGGGAACTCCGGCGACGTCTTCCAGGGCCGCGGCGCGTGCACGACGTCGTCGCCGAGGAAGCGAGCGGAGAACGCGCGACGGCGGCGATCGCCCGACACGCCGCCTGCCGAGTGCAGCGTCAGCATGTGGAAGAAGACCGCGTCGCCCGGCTCGAGCTCCCAGGCCACGATGCGGAACCGCTCCGGGTCGGCGTCGACTTCCGGAAGCTCCTCGAGGCTGCCCTCCGGGAACCATTTCGCCTCGTCGTCCATGAAGGTCCGCGGCATGAGCCATGGGCCGAGGTGCGACCCGGCGACGAACTCGAGCGTCGACTCGCGGTCGACGGGGTCGACCGGCATCCACATCGAGCAGGTCTGCGTCCCCTCGACGTTGTAGTACGGCTGGTCCTGGTGCCACGGCGTGCGCTGGGCGGTGCCGGGCTCCTTCACGAGCAGGTGGTCGTGGAAGAGGCGCACCGTCCCGCTCCCCATCAGCTCGCCGGCGATCGCGGCCGCCGTGGACTCCCTGACGAACGCCTCGTACTCGGGCACGACCTGCCAGTTGCAGAAGTCCTCGACGAACCGCCCGGGGTCGTCGGGCCGGCTGGCGACGATCGCGCGCGGGCTCGGCGACGCCAGGTTCCGCTCGATGCCGCGCTCGACGAGCGCGACCTCCTCGGCGGACAAGGCACCGCGCACGCACACGGCGCCGTCGTTGCGGAAGGCCTCGGCCCGGGCACTCACGGAGCGAGCCTAGCGGGGAAGCGACCCCAGGCGACGCCGCCGATGTACGCGAGCCCCGCGCTCGCGCCAAGCTTTCCATCCGTCCCGGCGACCCGGGCGACACGGCTAGTGGTCGGGCGGCTCCCAGCCCTCGAGCACGGACGGCTGCCAGTCCGTGCCGACCGTCTTCGACCCCTCGACCCAAGGGCCGAGCTGGGGCTGGGGGAACTTCGTGTGCTTGTCCTTCAGCTGGATGCCGTACGAGTTTCCGGACTGGAGGTGCGTGATCAGCACCTTGCGCGCGATCTCGTCCTCCCGGCCCTCGGGGATGGGGAAGTAGATCTTCAGGAACGAGTTCGAGTAGCGGTCGAACACCGCCGGCACGCCGTCCTCCTCGAGGAGCTCGACGTCCTCGAGCCAGTTGAGATCCTCGCCCGGCGTGGCCGCGAGCAGGTCGACGTCCTCGACCTCGGCGATGTTCTCCTGGTAGCTGAACCGGTGGCCGGCGAGGTACTCGGCGTCGATCGCGACGATCTTCTCGGGCTCTCTCGTCGACATCAGTCCTCGGCCCCCGCGTACTCGGCCGGCTGCTCCGGCAGGTAGTCCACCGGGTACTCGAGGTGCTTCTCGAGCAGGCGCCTGATCTCGGCGAGCGCCTTCTCCTCGCTGACGCCGGGGACGTAGTCCGTGCCGGCGAGCGGCACCTTGGCCATTGCGGCCGCCTCAACCGTGAGGGCGCAGAGGTCCTCGGGCTCGAGCGAGTGGACGTTCGTCTTCCCGCAGGCGCGGGCGAGCATCTGCACCTCGAGCGTCAGCGTGTGGAGGAAGTTGTAGACGCGCTCCGCCGCCTCCTCGACGACAAGCCGCTTGCGTAGCTCCGGGTCCTGCGTCGTGATCCCCACCGGGCAGCGCCCCGTGTGGCAGTGGTAGCACTGGCCCGCGGGGACGCCGATCGTCCCCTCGTAGTCGGTGACGCCGGGGATCTCCTTGTTGCAGTTGAGCGCCATCAGCGCGGCGTGGCCGACCGCGACCGCCTTCGCCCCGAGCGCGAGGCACTTGGCGATGTCGCCCCCGTTCCTGATCCCGCCGGCGACGACGAGGTCGATGTCGTCCGCGAGGCCGACGTCCTCGAGCGCGCGGCGCGCCTCGGGGATCGCCGCCATGAGCGGGATGCCCGTCTCCTCGGTCGCGATGTGCGGGCCCGCGCCGGTGCCGCCCTCCGCGCCGTCGAGGTAGATGATGTCCGGCCCGCATTTGGCGGCCATCCGCACGTCGTCGTAGACGCGGGCGGCGCCGAGCTTGAGCTGGATCGGGATCTGGTAGTCGGTCGCCTCGCGGATCTCCTGGATCTTCAGCGAGAGGTCGTCGGGGCCGAGCCAGTCGGGATGCCGCGCCGGCGAGCGCTGGTCGATGCCCGGCGGCAGCGAGCGCATCTCCGCAACCTGCTCGGTCACCTTCTGGCCCATGAGGTGGCCGCCGAGGCCGACCTTGCACCCCTGGCCGATGAAGAACTCGCACGCGTCGGCGAGCATCAGGTGGTGCGGGTTGAACCCGTACCGGCTCTGGATGCACTGGTAGTACCACTTCGTCGAGAGGTCGCGCTCCGGCGGGATCATCCCGCCCTCGCCCGAGCACGTCGCCGTCCCCGCCATCGAGGCGCCCTTGGCGAGCGCCATCTTCGCCTCGAG
>DATBJE010000081.1:0-4320 GCA_036556565.1 Gaiellaceae bacterium | reverse complement strand
GTCGTGGAGCTCGACGGCGCGACCTGCTGGGTTCCCCCCGGGTGGGAGGGGGATAGGGATGGAAATAGCACGTTGATCCTCACGAGATCGTGAATATCGAGCTCCAAGTTCTCGGCAGCGCGCTCCGGGCGGTCGCGGAGGAGATGGGCGCCGTGCTCGTGCGCTCGGCCTTCTCCGCGAACATCAAGGAGCGCCGCGACTGCTCCACCGCCCTCTTCGCGGAGGACGGGCGGATGATCGCGCAAGCCGAGCACATCCCCGTGCACCTTGGCGCGATGCCGGAGGCGGTCGCGGCCGTCCGCGGCCACGATCCGCGGGTCGGCGAGACGTTCGTCGTCAACGACCCCTTCACGGGCGGGACGCACCTGCCCGACATCACCCTCGTCTCGCGGACGGACGTCGGCTACGCGGTCAGCCGCGCCCACTACGCGGACGTCGGCGGCGCGGAGCCGGCGAGCCTGCCGGCGGACTCGACCGACCTCTTCCAGGAGGGGCTCGTCCTCCCGCCGGTGCGGCTCACCGACGAGGTCGTGACGATCGTGCTCGCCAACATGCGAAACCCGGACGAGCGCCGCGGGGACCTGCGCGCCCAGCTCGCCGCGCACCGGCTCGCCGAGCGCCGGATCGTCGAGCTCTGCGAGCGCCGCGGGCGAGACAGCGTCGCCGCCGCCATGGACGAGCTGCACGCGTACTCCGAGCGCCGCGTCCGCGCCGCCGTGGCCACCCTCCCCGACGGTCGCTACGAGGCTGCGGACGTGCTCGAGGGGGTCGACGACGAGGAGCTCGTCATCCGCGCGGCCGTGACGATCGCGGGGGAGGAGATCGAGATCGACTTCGCGGGCACGGACGCGCAGCACGCCGGGAACCTCAACTGCCCCCTCGCCGTCACCCGCTCGGCTGCGTACTTCGTCGTCCGGTGCCTCACTGACCCGGACGTGCCCGCCTCCGGCGGCGCGTTCGCGGCCGTGACCGTGACGGCGCCGGCGGGCTCCCTCGTGAACGCGCGGCCTCCCGCGGCGGTCGCGGCGGGCAACGTCGAGACGTCGAGCCGGATCGCGGACGTCGTCTTCCGCGCGTTCGGCCAGGCGATCCCCGTCCCCGCGCAGGGGCAGGGGACGATGAACAACCTCACGTTCGGGAACGCGGGCTTCACGTACTACGAGACGATCGCGGGAGGGCAGGGCGCGTGCCCGAGCGCCGACGGCCCCTCGGCGGTGCACGTGGCGATGTCGAACACGCTCAACACGCCGATCGAGGCGCTCGAGCTCGCCTACCCGCTCCGCGTCGAGCGGTACGCCCTCCGCCTCGGCTCGGCCGGGCGGGGTCGCCACTGGGGTGGGGACGGCGTGATCAGGGAGATCACGGCGCTCGAGCCCTGCCGCGTGTCGATCGTCAGCGAGCGACGGGCACGCGGGCCGGCGGGAACGCGCGGAGGGCACCCCGGCGAGCCGGGGCGCAACCTGGTCGACGGTGACCTCGTCCCCGCGAAGGTCTCGCGCGCGCTCGCGGCCGGCCAGTCGGTGACGATCGAGACGCCGGGCGGCGGGGGTTTCGGCGCGGCGGAGTGACGGCCGCTCAGAACTCGAATCGGGATGATGCTTCGTCGATGCGCCGCCCAGGGCGCCGCGGCGGCACAAGGCTTCCATTTCGATTCGAGTCCTCTACGCCGCTTTGCCCGAGCGCGCCTCCATCCGCCGCAGGAGCTCCCGCCGGAGCTGCTCGCCCGTGAGCCGGGAGCCCTCCCGCGGGTACGCGATCAGCAGGTGGACGGCCGGGGCCGTGTCGGTCGGCCCGGTTGGCGGCTCGGCCGGGCCGGTCCGCGGCTCGGCGTCGGCGACCTCCGTCCGCGCGACGATCTCGACGTCGCCGCTCCGTCGGCCGTGCAGGCGCAGGTAGCACTCCTGCTCGCCGAGCGGCCTGAGGTCGGGGCGCTTGCGGTCGGGGCGCTTGCGGAAGAGCCGCACCAGCGGTGAGCGTAACCACCCGGGCGGCCGGAGCCTCAGAGATCGACTCGAAATGAAGCCCTTGTGCCGCCGCGGCGCCCTGGGCGGCCCATGACGCGCGTCGACGAAGCGTCATTCCGATTCGACCTCTCAGTCGACGAGGGTCTGCGGAATGGCGCCCTCGAGCCCCAGGAGCAGGCGCTTCCGCTCGAGCCCGCCCGCGTACCCGACGAGGCTCCCGCTCGCGCCGACGATTCGGTGGCAGGGCACGACGATCGGGACCGGGTTCCGGTTGAGGGCGCCGCCGACCGCGCGCGCGGCGCGGGGCCGGCCGATGCGCTCGGCCAGCCCGCCGTACGTGTCGACGTGTCCGTACGGAACGCGGACGAGCTCGCCGAGGACGTCCTGCTGAAAGGCGGGGAGGGGGCTGAGGTCGACCTCGAGGTCGAACTCGTGCCGACGGCCCTCGAAGTACTCGTCGAGCTCGCGCCGGGCGCGGTCGACACCACCTGGCGAGCGGAGCACCCGCAGGCCGAACCCCCGCGCCAGTGTCTCGATCTCCCGCTCCGGCTCGGGGTCGAAGGAGACGCGGCACAGGCCCCGCGGGCTCGCCGCGACGAGCAGCTGCCCGATCGGGGAGTCGGTGAGGTCGTACGCGACGTCGAGGATCCCCTCGGCGCCGGCGGCCTCGCGGAAGCGTCGGTCGAGCTGGTCGGGAACGGTCATGAGGTCACCTTCTTCCTCAGGCGCCGGACGCCGGACGAGGAGGCCTGGCGCGCGGCCTCGGCGCTCGAGCCGAGCGCCGTGCCGATGTCGTCGTACGAGAGGTCGTACCCGTAGCGGAGGACGACCGCGGCCCGCTCCGTCGGCGGGAGCTCACCGGCGAGGTCGACGAGCTCCGCGTAGGCGGGGCGCTCGTCCGAGACCGGGATCTCCTCGAGCTGACCGCCCGAGGGGACCGTTCTCCTCCGCGCGTCGGCGGCCACGCGCGTGGCGATCGTGAACGCCCACGCGCGCAGGTGTCGTCCGTGCTCCAGCTTTCCGTAGCCGCGCAGCGCGCGCAGGAAGGTCTCCTGGAACGCGTCCTCCGCGGCCTGCCGGCCCAGCATGCGTGCGAGGTATCCGAAGATCTCGTCCTTGCGCTCTTCGTAGAAGCGCTCGAAGGGTGGGATCGCGGCCACGGCGTGCATCATCCGTTGAAACGCCAGAGGGCGCCGACGTGTGAGACTCCGTCGATGCGCGTCGCGGTCGTCGGACACGTCGAGTGGGTCGAGTTCGCCCGCGTCGAGCGGCTGCCGAAGAGCGGCGAGATCGTCCAGGCGAGCGAGTGGTGGGCCGAGGCGGCGGGAGGTGGGGGTGTCGCCGCCGTCCAGCTCGCCCGGCGTGCCGGGACATCGACGCTCTTCACGGCGCTGGGCCGGGACGAGCTGGGCAGCCTCGCGCTCGCGGAGCTCACGGAGCTCGGCGTCCGTGTCGAGGCGGTGCGCCACGCGGAGCCGCAGCGGCGCGGGTTCACGTTCGTGGAGCGCGACGGCGAGCGGACGATCACGATCATCGGCGAGAAGCACGTCCCGCGTGGGGACGATCCGCTCCCCTGGGGCGACCTCGCAGCGACGGACGCCGTCTACCTCGTCAGCGCCGACGCGGCAGCCGTTGCCGCCGCCCGGCGCGCGCGCGTGCTCGTCGCCACCGCCAGGGTCCTGCCCGTCCTCGCGGCCGCGGGGGTCGAGCTGGACGCGCTCGTCCACAGCGGCAGCGACCCGAGTGAGGCGTACGCGCCGGGCGATCTCGTTCCGGCGCCGCGCCTCGTCGTCACGACCGGGGGAGTGGACGGCGGCTCCTGGACGGCGGCCGACGGCACCTCCGGCTCGTACGACGCGGCGCCGCCACCCGGGCCGCTCGAGGACGCGTACGGCGCCGGCGACAGCTTCGCCGCGGGGCTCACGTACGCGCTGGGCCGCGGCGACGCGGCCGCTCACGCCGTCGCCTTCGCGGCGGCCGAGGCGAGCGCCGCGCTCGCGCGCCGCGGCGCCCACGGACGGCGCTAGCTCGCCGCTCTCGGCTCGAGGCGGCCGAGGATGTAGTCGGCGTACCAGCGGGGCCAGTCCTCGTCGCGGTGGCCGAGCCCGCGCTCGTACTCACCGTGGGCCCGCTCGGCTTCCCGCAGGAGCTCCGCCAGACGCTCGCCCGTCAGCTCCACCTGCACCACGACCTCCGTTCTCCGGTGACGACGTCGTCGCCATTGTGCCGCAGGGGTTGCGCAGTGGGGGATCGTGGTCTAAAGTGGGGCGAAGTGGTAGCGACGGAGGGCGTGTTCCGGTGCTTCTCGGCGAGTACGAGCACACGATCGACGGCAAGAATCGCCTCACGCTGCCGG
>DATBJE010000080.1:0-6435 GCA_036556565.1 Gaiellaceae bacterium | reverse complement strand
TCCGCGACGAGCCTCTGGAGCTCCTCGCTCTCGGGAAGGGAGATGTCGACCTGGAGCATTGGCCCCGCCTTTCTCGTTACCGGTGCAACGTGTTGCGGTTGGAACGAAAAGAGCCGGCGGGGATCCTCGGCCCCCCGGCTCGACAGGCACACAGGCGGGTGATTCTACATCCCCTGTGGAAATGTGGAAGGACGATTTTCTCGTGTCAACGGTCCGCCGCGACAGCGCCGACGACCTCGCCGCGACTGTTCGTCAGCGGGCGCTCCGCGAGCTCCGGGATCCCGAGCACGAGCCCGGCCGCGGCGTACGCGGCCCGGTTGGCGCCGTCCTCGACCTTGAGGGCGAGCGCAGCTCCGTCGGCCGTACCGACGCAGAGGACGCCCTCGGCGCCGCGCTTGGCGACCGCGCCCGGAAGCGCGCGCATGACGAGCGTGTCGATGGACCCGGGGCCGCCGACGAGGTCCGGCAGGGCGGTCATCGCCCGAGCGACAGTGGTTGCGTCCGGCGGCTCGCCGCCGACGAGGCCGGCGAACGCCCGCGCCATCTCGACGAGGGAGAGCGCGTACGTCGGCACGCCGCAGCCGTCGACGGCCGTCTCGAGCGTCGCGGGCGCGCGACCCACCGCCTCGGCGACGATCCCGCGCATCTCGCGCTGGACGGGGTGCTCGGGGAGCCGGTAGCCCTGCCTCTCCCACCCGCGCTCGTGCGCGAGGAGCAGGAACCCGGCGTGCTTGCCGGAGCAGTTGTGCCCGAGGCGCGAGCCGTGCTCGGCGCCGCACTCGAGGTCGTCCTCGGTCGCGCCCGCGCGCGCGAGGAGCGCGCGGACGGCGTCGAGCTGCTCGGGCCGTGCCTCGTGCGAGGCGCAGGCGATGGCGAGCTCCTCGTCCGGCAGGCCGAGCGGGGCGAGCGGGAGCGCCTGGAGCGGCTTCGCCGCCGAGCGGACGTAGGCGACCGTCTCGGGGTCGCCCCAGCTCCGCTCGATCTGCCCGTCGCGGAGGACGACCGCGTGCACGCGGTGGCGCGACTCGACGAGCCCGCCGCGCTTCACGGCTACGCTGATCGCGTCCACGAGGAGGAACTATTCCCGAGTTTCCCGAGGTGGAGGCGACGCGCCGGACTCTCGACGAGCGTGTCGCCCGCTCGCCCGTCGCGCAGGCGGGCCCTGCCCACATCGCCACGCTGAAGACCTTCGACCCTCCCCTTTCGGCGCTCGAGGGGCGGTCGCTCTCGGGCGCGCGCCGGCGGGGGAAGCATCTCCTCTTCCCCACGGAGGACGGTGAGCTCGTCCTCCACGTCCACCTGATGAGCGCAGGGCGCATCCGGTTCCTCGAGCCGGGCGAGAAGGGCCCCAAGTCGCCGGCGTTCCGGCTCAGGCTCGAGGACGGCGGCGAGCTGATCCTCACCGAGGCCGGGTCGAAGAAGCGCGCCCGCGTCGGGCTCTACCGCCCCGAGGAGCTCGGCGCGGAGCTCGAGCACCTCGGGCCGGAGGCGGACACGATCGACACCGCCACGCTGGGCGAGCTGCTGCGCCGCGAGGGGCGGCGCCTCCACCCCTTCCTCCGCGACCAGCGCGCGCTGGCCGGGATCGGGCGGGCGTGGTCGAACGAGATCCTCAACCGCGCGCGCCTCTCGCCCTACGCGCTCTCGACCGAGCTCGGCGGCGACGAGGTCGAGCTGCTGGCGGCGACGATCCGCGAGACGCTCGCCGAGGGTCTCGCGCTCCGCATGCGCGGCGTTCCCGACGCCAAGGCCTACCGGGTGCACAACCGGCTCGGCGAGCCGTGCCCCAACTGCGGGACGCCGATCGCCCGCGTGGATTTCGAGGAGCACACGATCTTCTACTGCCCGGACTGCCAGACGGGCGGCCGCGTGCTCAAGGACCGCCGCCTCTCGCGGCTGCTCCGCTAGCCGAGGGCCTCGAGAATCGCCGGCTCAGTCCCCGGGCGCCGCGCCTGCATGGATGGCCACGCCGACCTGTTGCTGCAACCCGAGGTCGTCACGGTGATTCCAGATCTCGGCCACCTTCCCGTCTTCGAATCGAAAGATGTTGGCGGCCGAGAACGTGATCCGTCGTCCGCTTGGCTCGAGCCCGGCCCATGCTCCGAGGTGCGTTCCGCTCGCCGTCCAGCGCCCCACGACGAAGTCGCCCTCGCCGACGATCAGATCGACGGTCGTACGGAGATCGGGGAAGGCAGCGCGAAAGTCGTCCGCGATCTTCTTCTGACCCGCCGGCCCCGGCAACGCATCGGTCGGCCGGAGATCGTGACGAACGTACTCCTCGGCGAAGACCTGATACGCGAAGTCGGTATTGCCTCGATCCCAGACTTCCTCGTAGAAGCGTCGTACGAGCGCCTTGTTCTCCTCTGCCGACACGCTCCTCTCCTTTCCTCCCCCTACTCCGGGAGCCGCACGAGCAGGCTCCCGTCCCGCGCCTCGAGCGTGCCGCCGCCGGCCTCGATGACGAGGCCCGCCGCGGGCGCCGCGAACTCGAGGAGCTTCTCGCCGAGGACGACGGGCTCGGCAGTCCGCGACAGCGGCGACAGCTCGAGCTCGGCTCCGCGGACGGCGTAGGCGACCGTCTCGTGGCCGCCGTGCCGGGCGGCCGCGCGCGCGAGCTGTCCGAGCGCCCAGCGAGTCGGCTCGACGTCGACGCGGACCTCGCTCCCGTTTCCGGCGACCGAGACGCGGCCCTCGTCCAGCTGCGCGGCCGCCTCCTCGGCCAGGGCGAGCGAGTCGACGGTCTCGAGCTCCGGCTCGTAGCGGCCGGCCTCGACGCGGGCGACGAGCCGGAGCCGGTCGAGGAGCTCGCCGATCTGCTCCGAGGCCGCGCCGATCATCTCTACGTACCGGCCTGCGGGCGCCTCGAGCTCGGCCCGCTCGAGCGTCCGCGCGAAGCCGTAGACGGTGGCCAAGGGGGTCGCGATGTCATGGCACGCGACCGACACGAGCTCGGCCAGATTGCGGTCGTTCGTCACGTCACCGGGCTGCTACGTTTCGCCGCGTGGAGCGGAGACTAATGGGTTCCGGCACCGCGGACCTCCAGGCGTCAATCCCGGACGTCCAGCTCGGCCTCTCCCGGGCAGGGGTCACGGGAGTCCAGAAGGCCGTCCGCATGCAGCACGGGGGCGAGGACGCGCTCGTGTCGGCCGAGATCGACTGCTTCGTCGACCTCGATCCGGCGCAGAAGGGCGTGCACATGTCCCGGTTCCCGGAGCTCTTCGAGGAGGCCATCGACGAGCTCGTGATCGGCGAGATGCTCCTCGTCGAGCGGCTCGCCGAGCACATCGCGCGTCACATCGTCGAGCGCCAGGACGCGCTGCGGGCCGAAGTCAGGATCGCGGCGCGCTACCCGGTCGAGCGCTCGACCCCGGTCACGGGCCTCCGCACGCAGGAGCTCGTGACCCTCCTCGGCCTCGCCGCCGCCTCGCCGACCGCCGCGCGCCGGCTCGTGGGCGTCGAGGCGACGGGGTGGAACGCCTGCCCGTGCGCCCAGGGCCTCGTCCGCGACCGGGCCGCGGAACGGCTCGGCGAGGCGGGCTTCGACGACGTCGACGTCGACCGCATCCTCGAGCTCGTCCCGCTCGCCACGCACAACCAGCGCGGTCGCGGCACGCTGTACCTCGGCACCGAGCTGCGTCTCGACGCCGAGGACCTCGTCGACCTCGTCGAGCGGTCGATGAGCTCCCCCGTGTACGAGCTCCTCAAGCGGCCCGACGAGCTCTTCGTCGTCGAGCACGCCCACCTCTCGCCGCGCTTCGTCGAGGACTCGGTGCGGCTCATGGTCAAGGGCGCCCTCGACGCCTACGGCGAGCTCGGCGAGGACGACTTCGTCCTCGCCCGCCAGGTCAACTTCGAGACGATCCACAACCACGACGTCCTGGCCGAGCGGTTCGGGACGGTGGGCGAGCTGCGCCGCGAGCTCGCGGGGGCGGAGCACTCGCCCCTGCACACCGAGCTCAGTGACTGGCTGAAGGCCGTCTAGGGGTTCTCAGCCCGCCGGAGGGACGGCGCAGGTCGATCTTCGGCTCGGTCCTCGTCAGCAACCGCCGGATGTTCGACCGGTGGAGCACGATGATCGCGAGCGCCGCGCCGACCGTGAACGCGACCACGGGCCACGACTCGCCGAACAGCAGCGCGAAGAGGGGCAGCGTGAGGGCGGCGACGATCGAGGAGAGCGAGGCGTAGCGCGTCAGGAAGAAGACGACGATCCACACGCCTCCGGCCGCGAGCGCGGGCAGGGTCGCCAGAGCGAGCGCGACGCCGCCCGTCGTCGCCACGGTCTTCCCGCCGCGGGCGAAGCCGAGGAAGAGCGGGCGCCAGTGCCCGATCATCGCCGCGACGCCTGCGAGCACCGCGACGAGGTCGCCGCCGAGCCAGAGCCCGAGCAGCGCGGCGGCTGCCCCCTTCCCGACGTCGAGCAGCGCGACCGCGAGGCCGAGCTTGAACCCGAGCGTGCGCCAGACGTTCGTGGCCCCCGCGTTGCCGCTCCCCAGCGTCCTGATGTCCACACCGGCGAGCACCCGGGGAAGCCAATAGCCCCAGGGCATGCTCCCGAGGAGGTAGCCGGCGAGGATGAGGAGGCCGTCGGTCAGGGCGGGTGGCTGGTGGCGCTACGCGACGGGGATACCGTAGCCGGTGACCCAGTCGTTGACGACGCCCCAGTCGAGGTTGTCGAAGAAGGCGTCGATGTAGGAGCTGCGGTCGGTCTGGTAGTCGAGGAAGTAGGCGTGCTCGTACACGTCGAGCGCGACGAGCGGCGCCGCGTTCCAGACGGGGAAGGTGTTCTGCGCGTCGCCGATGTAGTTGAAGAGGCGCTGCTCGTCCCAGTCGTACGCCGTCCACGCCCAGCCGCGGCCGGCCATGCCGGTCGCCTTGAGGTCGGCCCGCCAGTCGTCGACGCTCCCGAAGTCGCGCTCGATGAGCGCCGCCGCGGCGCCGTCCGGGTTCCCCCCGCCGCCGCCGAGATGCTCGAAGTAGATCTCGTGGTTCTTGACGCCGCCGATGGCGAACGTGAGGTCGACCTTGAGCGCGCGCACCTCGGAGTACACCTGGTTCGCGGTGGCGAGATCGATTTCCCCCAGCCGCTGCAGGATCTCGTTCCGCTTCGCCACGTACCCCTGGTAGAGCTTGTAGTGCGCCTCCACCGATGCACGGGAGATCCCGTGCAGCTCGAGCAGCTCGGGCTTGAGCTCGCGCGCCGCGATCTCGACCCGGTTGAACGCCAACGTTGCCATGCTCACCCTTTCCGTCTTCTCGGCTGTGCGCGCGGGAGCTTATCGTTCCCTGCGTGAGCCGATCCCCGTCTGCGCTCGTCACCGGCGGCACCGGTCGCATCGGGAGCGCCGTCGCCGCCCGGCTCGAGGAGGAAGGCTTCCGCGTCCTCGCGGCCGGGAGGCGGGACGGAGACCTCGCGCGTGCCGACGAGGCGCGCGCGCTCGTCGAGCGTGCGGCGGCCGAGCTCGACGGCCTCGACCTCGTCGTCCACGCCGCCGCGGAGGGCTTCGCGCCGCGGCCGGTCGAGGACGTGACCGAAGGGGACTGGGACGCAGCCTTCGGGTCGACGGCCAAGGGCAGCTTCTTCCTCGCCCAGGCCGCGGCCCCGCACCTGCGGGCCTCGAGCCTCGGCCTGCTCGTCCTCCTCGAGGACGTCGCCGCCTACCAGCCCTGGCCGTCGTTCGCGCCTCATTGCGCGGCGAAGGCGGCGCAGGCCATGCTGACCCGCGTCCTCGCCCGGGCGTTCGCCCCGGAGGTGCGGGTGTGCGGGATCGCTCCGGGCCCCGTCGCCGTCGAGCCCGACCAGGTCGAGCGGCGAGCGGCCGAGACCGTCCTCGGCCGGGTCGGCTCCCCGGACGACGTCGCCGGGGCGGTCGTCTACCTCGTCAACGCGCCGTTCGTCACGGGCACGTCGATCGTCGTCGACGGGGGTCGCCTGCTGGGTTGACGGTTCCCTCAATCCGGCCCCGGGTTGAGTTTCGTATCCCGAATCGGTATGTCTGCAGCCGTGGCCACAGCCGAGAGCGACTCGGCACTCATCCAGCGCGTCGCCGGGGGGGACAGCGACGCCTTCACGGAGCTGTACCGGCGCTTCGCCCGGCCCGTCCTCGCCATGGCCGTGCGCCAGCTCGGCGACAGCGGCCGGGCGGAGGACGCGGCCCAGGAGACCTTCGCGGCGGTGTGGCGGTCGGCCCGAAGCTTCAAGCCCGAGCGAGGATCGGGCTCGGCGTGGCTCTACGCGGTCGCGCGCCACGCGATCATCGACCGTGCGCGCCAGCGGCGCGAGCCCGTGGTGGAGGTGCCCGAGGAGGCCTCGGCCGAAGCGGGCCCCGCCGAGCGGGCCGAGAGCTCGTGGCTCACCTGGCGCGTCCACGCGGCGCTCGAGCAGCTGCCCGAGCGCGAGCGAATCGTCCTCGAGCTCGCCTACTACAGTGGGCTCTC
>DATBJE010000079.1:0-1787 GCA_036556565.1 Gaiellaceae bacterium | reverse complement strand
GATCCGCGGGATCCTGCCGACGATGTACGACGGCCGCACGCTGCACAGCCGCGAGGCCGTCGAGATGCTGCGGGAGAACTTCGGCGACCTCGTCTTCGAGACGAGGATCCGCAAGACGGTCCGCTACGCGGAGGCGCCCGTCCAGGGCAGCTCGGTGCTCAAGTACGATCCGTCGGGGTCGGCCGCCGAGGCCTACCGCGAGCTCGCGAAGGAGGTGCTCGATGGCGCGACGCCGCGCCAGCATGCGTGAAGGCCCGCTCGCCGAGCTCTTCAGGGCGACGGAGGCAGCGCAGCGCCAGGCCGACAAGCCCGGCGACGAGGCGCCCGAGGCCGGCGAGCGCCCCACCGTGGACGAGGCCACGGTCGAGGCCGCGGCGCCCGTCTTCGACGAACCGCCGTCCGCCGAGGCCCCGCCGGCGGGGCCCACGCCTCCGGAGGCCGACGCCCCTGCCGTGCCCGCACCGCCCGAGGCGCCTCCCGTTCCCGAGGCGCCCGTTCCCGCTCCGACTGCGGCCGATCCCGTGCCGGCCGCGCCCGACCGCCCGTACGCCGCGCCCGAGACCGAGCGCCGGTCGGAGCCCGTCCGGCGCCTCGCCGAGCCCGCCCCGCGCATGCGGACGACGCCGCGGCCCGACTCGGCCGCCTACCTCGCCGTCATCCGCGTCGTCGGCGTCGGCGGCGCAGGCCTCAATGCGGTCAACCGCATGATCGAGGCGGGCATCTCGCAGGTCGAGTTCATCGCCATCAACACGGACATCCAGCAGCTCAAGCAGTGCGAGGCGCCGATCAAGCTCCACATCGGCCGCGAGCTCACGCAGGGCCTCGGCTCCGGGGCCGACCCGGAGCTCGGTCGCCGCGCGGCCGAGGAGGCCGAGGATCAGATCAAGCACGTCCTCCGCGGCTCGGACATGGTCTTCGTCACCGCCGGCGAAGGCGGCGGGACCGGCTCCGGCGCCGCGCCGATCGTCGCGCAGCTGGCGAAGGACGTCGGCGCCCTCACGGTCGGCATCGTCACCATGCCGTTCCGTTTCGAGGGGACGAGGCGCCGCTCGCAGGCCGAGGCGGGCGCGGCCGCCCTCCGCGAGGTCTGCGACACGGTCATCGTCATCCCCAACGACCGCCTGCTCGAGGTCCTCGACCGCTCGACGCCGATGCTGGACGCGTTCCGCATCGCCGACGACGTCCTCCGCCAGGGCGTCCAGGGCATCTGCGACCTGATCACGATGCCGGGCCTCATCAACCTCGACTTCGCCGACGTGCGCACGATCATGACCAATGCCGGCTCCGCCCTCATGGGCATCGGCTTCGCCACGGGCGAGAACCGCGCCCACGAGGCGGCCGAGCGCGCGTTGCGCTCGCCGCTCATCGACAGCGAGCTCGTCGGCGCCCGCGGCATCCTCCTGTCCGTGGCCGGCGGCGACGACCTGACGCTCCTCGAGGTCAACGAGGCGGCCGAGGTCATCCGTCGTGGCGCGACGGAGGAGACGAACATCATCTTCGGCGCGACGATCGACGAGCGCCTCGCCGGTCAGGTGTGGGTGACCGTGATCGCGACGGGGATCGGGCAGCCGACCGAGCGCGCCCCCGCTCGCCCGTCCGAGCCGGACCCGCTCGAGCCGCCGAGCTTCCTGAGCGACCTCTAGAAGCCTGCGGGCGACCGGCGGTACGCTCCGTCCCATGAAGGGTGCCGTGGCCGCCGGCCACCCCCTCACGGCAGAGGCGGGTGCGCGCATCCTCCGCGAGGGAGGGAACGCCGTCGACGCCTGCATCGCCGCGGCCTTCGTCTC
>DATBJE010000078.1:0-2846 GCA_036556565.1 Gaiellaceae bacterium | reverse complement strand
CCCCTCGGCGCGCGAAAACCTCTCCCAGCTTCCGGCGTTGCCGATACGGGCTCCTCCGTCTGGCCGCTCAGAGGAGGTACCTCGTTGGTTCCCACTGAACCACATTTCGGGGGAATCGACACTCCCTCGAACGAGTGACTTTCGTCGCGAGGCTCGCGCCCGTCCAGCCGCGTAGAATCGCAGCGGCTCATGGGGAGGAGGAGGCTCGCCGTCGTCGCCGCGGCGCTCTGGGCGCTGGCGGTCCTGGCCGTCCCTGCGGCCGTCGCCGCTCCCGGCGGCATCGGCCCGCCGTCGCCGGCCACGCCCAGCGGCGATGCCATCTCCGGCCTCTACTGGTTCGTGTTCGCGATCTGCGCCGTCGTCTTCGTCGCGGTCGAGACGGCCCTCATCGTCTTCATCGTCCGGTTCCGCCGCCGGCCCGGCAACGAGGACGCCGAGGGGCCGCAGATCCACGGGAACACCAGGCTCGAGATCATCTGGACGATCATCCCGGCAGTCATCCTCGTCGGCATCGCCCTCGTCGTCTTCGCGCGCACGCCCGCGGTGCAGGCGACCGGGGGCGACCAGTCCGACGAGCTGGTGATCCGGGTCGAGGCCCACCAGTTCTACTGGCAGTACGTCTACCCGGAGGGGCAGATCGCGATCAACACGCTCACCCTCCCGGTCGACCGGAAGGTGCGGCTCGAGCTCACGTCGTTCGACGTCAACCACAGCTGGTGGGTGCCCGAGCTGACCGGCAAGAAGGACGCGATCCCGGGCCGGGTGAACGAGCTCGACTTCCGCCCCGTGCGCGAGGGGACGTTCGAGGGGCACTGCGCCGAGCTCTGCGGGATCCTCCACGCCGTCATGCCGACAACCGTGAGGGTCGTCTCCCAGTCCGAGTTCGACAGCTCGCTCGCGCTCCTCACCGGCCAGGACCAGCCCGGAGCGGCGCAGCTCGCGCTCGGCATGGCGACCTGGGACGGCGTGTGCGCGAAGTGCCACGGCCTCGCCGGCGAGGGAGACATCGGGCCTCCGATCGCCAAGAACGGCACGCTCGGGAACGCCAACGCGCTCACCACGCTCGTCACGGACGGGCTCGACCGCCCCGGCACGGCGGGCGCGATGCCGCCGGTCGCCCTGGGCTGGCCCGCCTACCAGGTGCGGGCGCTCATGGAGTACGTGAAGTCGAACGAGACGCTGGCCCCGCCGACGCCGGCCGCCGGAGGAGCGGGTTAGTTGGTGCTCCTCCACGCAGTACCCGCCATGCTTCTGCCGGCTGCAAAGCTGCAGCAGGCTTCGGCCTCAGTCGCCCCCGTATTCACGAATACGAAGGCTCCCTGCGTCCTTGCCTGCTGCGCTTTTCGCTCGCCAGAAGCGTGGCACTACCACGTGGAGAAGCACTGATGGCCGTCCGCTCCGAGACGATCGCCCCGAGCTGGAAGGACGGCCGCGTCACCAGCTGGCTGACGACGGTCGACCACAAGCGGATCGGGATCCTCTACCTCGTCACCGCGTTCTTCTTCTTCTTCGCGGCCGGCCTGATGGCGCTCCTCATGCGCGTCCAGCTCTCGCAGGCCGACAACGACGTCTTCACGAGAGACGACTACAACCAGCTCTTCACGATCCACGGGACGGCGATGGTCTTCCTCTTCGTCGTCCCCATCCTCGCCGGCTTCGGGAACTACCTCGTCCCGCTCATGATCGGCGCGAAGGACATGGCCTTCCCGAGGCTGAACGCGCTCTCGTACTGGCTCTTCCTCCTCGGCGGCCTCGTCATCCTCGCGAGCTTCAAGTCGGGCGGCGGCGCTGCCAGCGCGGGCTGGACGTCGTACCCGCCGCTCTCGAGCGAGGAGTTCAGCCCCGGGTCGGGGCAGGACCTCTGGATCCTGGGGCTCCACCTGACGTCGCTCTCGTCGCTCGCCGGGGCGATCAACTTCATCGTCACGATCCACAACATGCGCACCCCGGGGATGACCTGGATGCGCATCCCGCTGTTCGTGTGGACGATCGAGGCGTACGCCGTCCTGCTCGTCCTCGTGCTCCCGACGATCTCCGCGGCCGTGACGCTCCTCCTGCTCGACCGGCAGATCGGCACGTCGTTCTTCGCGCCCGAGAACGGGGGGCCGGTGCTCTGGCAGCACATGTTCTGGTTCTTCGGCCACCCGGAGGTCTACATCATGGTCCTGCCCGCGATGGGGATCATCTCCGAGGTGATCCCGGTCTTCGCGCGTAAGCCGATCTTCGGGTACAAGGCGATCGCCTTCTCCACGATCGGCATCGCCTTCGCGAGCATGCTCGTCTGGGCGCACCACATGTTCACGATCGGGATGCCGGTGCCGCTCCAGGCGTGGTTCATGATCACGTCCTTCTCGGTGGCCGTCCCGACGGCGATCAAGATCTTCAACTGGCTGGCGACGCTCTGGCGCGGTCACCTCTGGTTCCAGACGCCGCTCCTCTTCTGCCTCGGCTTCCTCGGCCTCTTCACCATGGGCGGGCTCTCCGGGATCCTCCTCGCCACGTACCCGGTCGACTACCAGGCCCAGGACAGCTACTACGTCGTCGCCCACCTGCACTACGTGCTCTTCGGCGGGACCGTGTTCGGCGTCTTCGCCGGCACCTACTACTGGTTCCCGAAGATCACGGGGCGGATGTACGACGAGCGTCTGGGGAAGATCCACTTCTGGCTGCTCTTCATCGGCTTCAACGCCGCCTTCCTCCCGCAGCACATGCTCGGCCTCATGGGCATGCCGCGACGCGTCTACACGTACGACCGCCACGGGCTCTTCGAGTGGTACAACCTCATCTCGAGCATCGGCGCCTTCATCATGGGCGTCGCGATTCTCGTCTTCGTGTGGAACGCGGTG
>DATBJE010000077.1:0-4715 GCA_036556565.1 Gaiellaceae bacterium | reverse complement strand
GATGCCGGACCCGGCGGCGCCGACGAGGAGGCTGACGGCGACGAGGATGAGCGCGACGACCGGGAAGCTCCAGGCCTGGATGTCGTCCGGGCTCTCGATGCGGCCCATGATCCCCGGCAGCGCCAGCTCCTTCGCCATGAGCAGGAGGATGACCGCGAGGATCGAGCCGGCAAGGCCGCAGAGGATGCCCTCCAGCATGAAGGGCGCACGGACGAACCAGTTCGTCGCTCCGACGAGCTTCATCACCTCGATCTCACGCCGCCGCGCGAAGATCGAGAGACGGATGGTGTTCGCGATGAGGATCGTCGAGGCGACGAGCAGGATGACGCTCCCGACGAGGAAGATCGCCCCGATGATCGTGGCCACCTGGAGGACCCGTTCCGCCTTCTTCTCGCCGTACTTCACGGTCTCGACGCCGACCGGCGGCGGATCGAGCGTGGCCGCGATCTCCTGCACCTTGTCGGCGTCCTGCGGGATGACCTCGTAGGAGGCGGGGAGCGGGTTCCGAGCGCTGTTCTGGGTCAGGTCGGGGAACCGCTTCTTCATCTCCTCCCAGGCGTCGTCCTTCGAGACGAACTTGAACGACTTCACGTCCGGGTTCGACGTGAGCTGGGTGCGGACGGTCTCGATCTGGGCGGGGGTGGCCTCCTCGCCGCAGGTCAGCTGCGTGCAGAAGTAGACGTTGACGACGAGCTCCTTCTTCACGTGGTTCGTCCAGGAGATGACCCAGCTGCCGAGCGCGATGAAGAGGCCGAGCAGGAACATGCCGATCAGGACGGTCATGACCGCGGCGAACGTCGTCGAGAAGTTCGCGGCGATCGAGCGCAGGGCCTCGGACACGAAGAGCTTGGTGCGACTGACCATCTCCCCGTTCCCTACCCGTAGCCGCCGCGGCGCTCGTCACGGGTCACGATCCCGTCCTCGAGCGCGATCACGCGCTTGCGCATCTTGTCGACCATCTCGCGGTCGTGCGTGGCCATGAGGACGGTCGTCCCGGTGCGGTTGATGCGGTAGAGGAGCTGCATGATCCCGACGGACGTGTCGGGGTCGAGGTTGCCGGTCGGCTCGTCGCAGATGACGAGGGGCGGGTGGTTCACGAACGCCCTGGCGATCGAGACGCGCTGCTGCTCGCCGCCCGAGAGCTCGTGCGGGTAGTTGTTCATCTTCGAGCCCAGGCCGACGAGCGAGAGGATCTCCGGGACCTTGCCGCGGATCTGGGACTTCGACTCGCCCTGCACCTTGAGCGCGTAGGCGACGTTCTCGTAGGCCGTGCGGTCGGTGAGGAGCTTGAAGTCCTGGAAGACGCAGCCGAGGTTGCGGCGCAGCAGCGGCACCTTGCTGCCCTTGAGCCGGGCGAGCTCGCGGCCGCCGACGATGATGCGGCCGTCGGTCGGCTCGAGCTCCTTGAGGAGGAGGCGCATGATCGTCGACTTCCCCGAGCCCGACGGGCCGACGAGGAAGACGAACTCACCCTTCTCGATGACGAAGCTCGCGTCGCGGAGCGCGACGACGTTCGTGTCGTAGACCTTCGTGACCGCCTCGAAGACGATCATGGGCGTCCCCGAGGGCGGGGGCGCCGGGACGACGTCCTCGGTGGAGGTCTCGGTGCCGGGCTCGCCGTTCAGCGACGGCGCGGCCGCGTCTGTCTCTTCGAGGTGCTCTGTGAGGTCGGCTTCCTGCACCGGTCAGCTACCCGGCTGCGCCCGTCCCGAGGGCGCGCCTGTCGGGGAAGTACACGGGGGAGGAGTCTAGCGAACGGGACGGCCGACCGGCGCACGTGGACCGGCGCGAACACGCCGTACCGACCCTTTGACTTCCGGCAGCACTATGCCACGGCCCCCGTCGCGCGCGCGAGCAGGTACGCGCGGATGAACGGGTCGAGGTCGCCGTCGAGGACGCCTTGCGCGTTCCCTTCCTCGACGTCCGTGCGGTGGTCCTTCACGAGCTGATACGGGTGGAGCACGTAGCTCCGGATCTGGCTCCCGAAACCCGTGTCGAGCACCTCGCCGCGCTCGCGGGCGAGCTCGGCCTCGCGCTTCTCGAGCTCGTGCTCGGCCAGGCGGCTCTTGAGGATCCGCATGGCGGTCTGACGGTTCGACAGCTGCGAGCGCTCGTTCTGGCACTGGACGACGATGCCGGTGGGAACGTGCGTGATCCGCACGGCCGAGTCGGTCTTGTTCACGTGCTGGCCGCCGGCTCCGCTCGCCCGGTACGTGTCGATGCGGAGGTCCGCCTCGTCGATCCCGACGTCGACGTCGTCGGGAACGAGCGGGCTGACGATCACCTGGGCGAACGACGTATGGCGGCGGTGGGCCTGGTCGAACGGCGACAGCCGGACGAGCCGGTGCACGCCCCGCTCCGCCTTGAGCGTCCCGTAGGCGTTCTCACCCTCGACCGTGAAGGTTGCCGACTTGATCCCGGCCTCCTCCCCCGCCGAGGTCTCGAGCACCTCGGTCCCCAGCCCGCGCTCTCCCGCCCAGCGGAGGTACATGCGGAGGAGAATCTCGGCCCAGTCCTGGGCGTCCGTGCCGCCGGTGCCGGCGTGGATCGAGACGACCGCGTCCCGGGCGTCGTACTCGCCGGTGAAGAGCGAGTCCTCCTGGAGCCGGTCGAGCTCGCCGCGCAGGGCGTCGGCGGTGTGCTCGATCTCGTCGAGCTCGCCGTCGTCGGAGGCGAGCGCGAGAAGCTCTCCGAGGTCGTCGGCCTCCGCGCGGAGGCGCTCGTAGCTCTCGAGGCGCCGGGAGAGACGCGCGTGCTCCGCGGAGGTGCGGGCCGCCTCCTGCTGGTCGTCCCAGAAGCCCGGCGCGCCCATGGCCTCCTCGAGCTCGCCCGTGCGCGCCTTCAGCCCGTCGGGGTCAAAGGTAATCACGGACCCAGGCGAGCTGGGTCCCGATCTCCGCGAGCTCTCGCTCGAGTGCGCTGCGCTCGGCCATGGACGGGATGGTAGCTGGCTTCGTCGCCGGGGCCGCCGCGGACCTCCCTCCGCTTCGAGCGTATCGCCGGAAGTCGCGCGCGTGGCGCGCGGATCGTGACGCGCGCGTGAAGGTCTGTGGCGAGAGCGTGACGCGCTAGGCGCCGTGGCACTTCTTGAACTTCTTGCCCGAGCCGCACCAGCACGGGTCGTTGCGACCGACCCGCTGCTCGTCGGAGACCACGCGTTGGCCCGTGGAGACCGTCGTCGCGGCGCCCGCCGCTCCGCCCGCGGTCGAGCCCGCCAGGGCAGGAGCCGCGGCCTCCCCGCCCGCCGCGCCGGCGGCGCGGATGGCGTCGGCGCCCGCGACGGAGTCGTGCTCGTAGACGAGCCCGCCGTTGCCCGCCCCGTCCGGCGCCGCGGGCGCCGGCTCGAGCGCGGCCTCCTCGGGCCGGTCGATCTGGATCCGGAGCAGGTAGCGCACGACCTCCTCCTGGATCAGGTCAGAGAGCTCCTCGAACATCGCGTGCCCCTCCGAGCGGTACTCGGAGAGCGGGTCCTTCTGCGCCATCGCGCGGAGGTGGATCCCGTCGCGCATGTACTCCATCGACTCGAGGTGCTCGCGCCAGCGGGTGTCCACGACCTGGAGGACGAGGTAGCGCTCGACCTCGCGCATGAGCTCCGGGCCGTACTCCTCGACCTTGGCCTCGTAGGCGTCGCGGGCGTCCTCCTGGAACTCCTCGACGAGCTCCTCGCGCGCCATGGAGGAAAGGTCGAGCTCCGAGGGGGAAATCTCCGTCTCGTAGAGCGTCTCCATCTCCTTGAAGAGCGCGTCGGCGTCCCACTCCTCCTGGTACTCGGCCTCGGTGTGCTCGTCGACGATCCGCGCGACGAGCTCGTCCATCCAGATGGCGATCTCCTCGGAGAGGTCGGCGCCCTCGAGGACGGCCCCGCGCTGCTCGTAGATGACCATGCGCTGGACGTTCATGACGTCGTCGTACTTGAGGACGTTCTTGCGCGAGACGAAGTTCTGCTCCTCGACCTTCTTCTGCGCGTTCTCGATCTGCCTGGAGAGGATCGACGCCTCCATCGGCTGGTCGTCCGGAAGCTTGAAGCGCTCGATGATGTTGTAGATCCGGTCGCCGGCGAACAGGCGCACGAGGTCGTCCTGCGCCGAGAGGTAGAAGCGGGTCTCGCCCGGGTCGCCCTGCCGGCCCGAGCGGCCGCGCAACTGGTTGTCGATGCGCCGCGCCTCGTGGCGCTCGGTGCCGAGCACGTAGAGGCCGCCGAGCTCGCGCACGCCCTCGCCGAGCTTGATGTCGACGCCGCGGCCGGCCATGTTCGTCGCGATCGTGACCGCACCGGGCTCGCCGGCGCCCATGATGATCTCGGCCTCGCGCTCGTGCTGCTTCGCGTTCAGGACGTTGTGCGGGATGCCCTGGCGCGCGAGGAGCTGCGAGAGGTGCTCCGAGACCTCGACCGAGATCGTCCCGACCAGGACGGGCTGACCCTCCTCGTGCCGCTCCTTGATGTCGGCGATGACCGCGTCGTACTTCGCTTCCTTGCTCTTGTAGATGAAGTCGTTCTCGTCGTCGCGGGCGACCGGGACGTTCGTGGGGATCTCGACGACGGCGAGGTCGTAGATCTCCTGGAACTCCTTCTCCTCGGTCTTGGCGGTTCCCGTCATCCCGGCGAGCTTCTCGTAGAGGCGGAAGTAGTTCTGGAGCGTGATCGTCGCGAGCGTCATGTGCTCCTCGCGGATGGCGACGCCCTCCTTCGCCTCGACCGCCTGGTGGAGGCCCTC
>DATBJE010000076.1:0-10411 GCA_036556565.1 Gaiellaceae bacterium | reverse complement strand
CCTGCGGGCGACCGGCGGTACGCTCCGTCCCATGAAGGGTGCCGTGGCCGCCGGCCACCCCCTCACGGCAGAGGCGGGTGCGCGCATCCTCCGCGAGGGAGGGAACGCCGTCGACGCCTGCATCGCCGCGGCCTTCGTCTCCTGGGTCGCCGAGAGCCCGCTTACGGGCCCCGGCGGCGGCGGCTTCATGCTCGTCCACCGCGCGCGCGACCGCACCGACCGCCTGCTCGACTTCTTCGTCGCCGTGCCCGGCCGCGGCCTCCCCCCGGACGAGGGCGGCGAGATGGCCGCCGTCGAGGTGAGGTTCGACGAGCGGACGACGCAGGTCTTCCTCATCGGCCCCGCGGCCTGCGCCGTCCCGGGCTCCCTCGCCGGGCTCGCCGCCGCGCACAAGACCTACGCGCGGCTGCCGTGGGCCGAGCTCGTCGCGCCCGCGATCGAGGTGGCCCGCGCCGGTCTTCCCCTCAACGCGGCCCAGGCATTCCTCCACGACATCCTCGACGGCATCCTCCGCAGCGAGCCCGAGGGCAGGCAGGTCTACGGCCGCCGCTGTCCCATCCGAGAGGGGGAGCCGCTCGTCATGGAGGAGCTCGCCGACACGCTCGTCTGGATCGCCGCGGAAGGCGCCGACGTCCTCTATCGCGGCGAGCTCGCGCAGCGTCTGGCTGCGGCCGTCGGCGAGCGCGGCGGGCGCGTGACCGAGGCCGACCTGGCGGAGTTCCGGGTCATCCGGCGGCGGCCCGTGCGCGCGGCATACCGCGACGCGGAGTTCGTCTCGAACCCGCCGCCCTCGTCCGGAGGGCTGCTGATCGCGTTCGCGCTTCGCGTCCTCGACCGGCTCGGGGAGATGCCTCCGGCCGGCGGGCCGGAGGCGCTCGCCTCGCTGGCCTTCGTGATGCGCGAGGCGACGCGGGTTCGCGGCCCCGCCTTCCTGAGCGAGCTCTTCCGGGGCGGTGCGGCCCGGCGCATCCTCGCCGACGAGCGGGTGGAGGCCTCCGCGCGGGAGGCGGGAGCCGGGCTCGCCGGGGCGCTCGGAGAGCGCGCGGGGCATCCGTCCACGACGCACATCAGCGTCCTCGACGCGCGAGGGAACGCCGCGTCGCTCTCGGCGTCGACCGGCTGCGGCTCCGGCTTCTTCGTCCCGCGCACGGGGATCCAGCTGAACAACATGCTCGGCGAGCCCGACCTCAACCCCGGCGGAGCCGCCGCGACGCCCGGCGCGCGGCTGACGAGCATGATGGCGCCCTCGCTCGTTCTCGCGGGCGGCACCCCCCGGCTCGTCGTCGGGAGCGCCGGCTCCATCCGCCTCCGGGCCGCGATCCTGCAGATCGTCGCCAACGTCGTCGACCAGGGCATGACCGTCGAGGACGCGATCGAGGCGCCGCGCGTCCACCTGGAGGGCGACGTCCTCCAGCTCGAGGGCGGGATCGCTCCCGACACGGCGGACCGACTGGAGGAAGCGGGGATCGACGTGGTGCGCTGGGACGGGCGGAACCTCTACTTCGGAGGCGCGGCGGCCGTCGGAGTGCGGCAGGGCGGAGGGCTCGAGGCGGCCGGCGACTCGCGGCGGAGCGGCGCCGGCGTGGTGGTCTCGGCTTGAGCGTGAGCGTCCGCATCAGGCACGCGGTTCCCGGCGACGCGGCCGACCTCGTCCGGCTCGCGCGCGCCGTCGGCACCGAGAACGAGGGCTGGCTGATCACGAACGGCGAGTGGAGGAGCGCCGGGGAGGAGCGCCGCTACCTGCGCGCCGTGCGCCGCCATCCCGACGCCGCCGTGTTCGTGGCCGAGACCGCCGATGAGATCGTCGGCCGCCTGTCCGTCGCCCGCGACCCGCACCCCGCGAGCGAGCACGTCGCCGACCTCGGGCTGATGGTGGCGAAGCCGCACCGCCGCCAGGGCATCGGGCGCGCGCTGATGGCCGCGGCCGAGGAGTGGGCGCGCGAGGTCGGCGTCCGCAAGCTCGAGCTCCACGTCTTCCCGTACAACGACGCCGCGATCGCGCTCTACGAGGGCCTCGGCTACGAGCGCGAGGGCTACCGCCGCGGGCATTACCAGCGCGGCGGGGAGTTCGTGGACGCGATCCTGATGGCGAAGGAGATGCGACCGGGTGAGTGAGCCGTTCGAGCCGAGGCCGGGCTCGGCCCTCCTCGAGGAGCTCGACCTCGCGGAGGAGGAAGAGCTCTGGTCCGACGACTCCGGCGAGGACCACGCCGGCTGGTTCTGCGTCCGCACCGACCCGTTCCCGTGCCCCGCCGCGGGGTGCTCCTTCGTGGCCGAGTTCATGACCGCCGTGCACCTCATCCTCGTGTGGGAGCAGCGCGACGACCCGAACCTCCTGTGGCACGCGCAGCGGGCGAAGGAGGTGGGGCGGAACCCGCGCATCGTCGCCTACGAGCCGTCCTTCGGGCCGAGCGCGTCCTACTACCTCTGGGAGGCCTCGGGCCGCCCCGTCCACGGCATCCGCCGGTCGGCCTGACGCCGGCCCTCGCGACGCGCAGACGAGCGGTTTGTGTTCCACGGGCACGGGCCGTTAGGGCCGAGCCTCCCGCCGCTCGTCGGTGCGCCGAATGCGCCGATCCTTCGCGTCCGAGCCACGCGCGGCGGAGATCGTGCCGTGAAACACAAGCGTCCCGACGGCGGCTGACCGACGAACGGCTAGAGGGGCTCGACGCGGCCGTTCCCGGAGGCGCGGCCGCGGATCTCCTGCTCGCGCTCGACGGCCTCCGCCGCCTGGTTGAGCATCGGCGCGAGGCGCACCACGCGCTCGCGCTCGGAGCGGATCTCGAGGAGGCCCTGCTTGACCTCCGTGCCGAAGTCGATCCGCGAGGCGATCTGGTAGGCGATCGAGTCGTCGAGGTCGAGGTCCTCGAGCTCGGCCTCGGCGGCCGCGACGACGCGCGCGTACGCGGCGAGGCACTCCTCGATCTCGTCCTCCGACGGATCGTCGCTCTCGTCGGGGAGGTTCTCGACCTCGGCCGTCTGAAACACGCGACCCTGGGTCATCTCGAGGAGCTGGAGGCGCTCGCGTGCCTGCACGACGACGTTGAGCCGCCCGTCCGGGAAGTGGTCGAGCACCTCGACCACCGAGCAGCGCGTCCCGACCTCTCGCATCCCCGCGTCGTCCTCGAGCACGAGGCCGAAGTCGCGCCCGCGGTCGAGGCACTCGGCGATCAGCTCGCGGTAGCGCGGCTCGAAGATGTGGAGCGGCGCCTGCTCGCCCGGGACGAGGACGAGATTGAGCGGGAAGAGGCCGATCTCGGTCACGGAGCGACAGGTTAAGGTTTCTGCGTGGCCGACGACTTCGCCAGGCCGGCGCTCGCCGACCTCGTCCCCTACGAGCCGGGCAAGCCGGCCGAGGAGGTACAGCGCGAGCTCGGGCTCCCGCGCGTCGTCAAGCTCGCCTCGAACGAGGGCCAGTTCGGCCCCTTCCCGGCAGCGCTCGAAGCGCTCGAGCGAGGCCTGCCGGAGCTAAACCGCTACCCGGACGGAGGCGCCTACCTCCTCGTGCGGGGCCTCGCGGAGAAGCACGGCGTCGACCCCGAGGCGATCGCCGTCGCCGCGGGCGCGGACGCGATCATCGCCTACCTGTCGCTCGCCGTTCTCGACCCGGGCGACGAGATCGTCTGCGGCTGGCCGTCGTTCCCGAGCTACGTGATCGGCGCGATCAAGATGGGAGCCACGCCGGTGCGCGTACCGCTGACCGAGCACCGCTACGACGTCGAGCAGATCCTCGCCGCGGTCACCGCGCGCACGAAGATCGTGTACCTCTGCAACCCGAACAACCCGACCGGGAGGATGGTCTCGCGCGACGAGGTGGACGCGTACTTCTCGCGCGTCCCCCCACACGTCGTCACCGTCCTCGACGAGGCCTACTTCGAGTACGTCGACGATCCCGGCTACCCGGACGGGATCGAGGAGCACGTCAAGGCAGGCAGGCGGGTGCTCGTCCTGCGCACCTTCTCGAAGATCTACGGCCTCGCGGGGCTGCGTGTCGGGTACGCGGTCGCCGCTCCGGAGCTCGTCGGGCTCGTCAAGAAGGTGCGGAACGCGTTCGACGTCACGCAGCCGGCCCAGGACGCGGCCGTGGCGAGCCTCGGCGACCCGGACGAGCTCGCGCGCCGCCGCGCGTTCAACGCCGAGGCGCGGGCGAGCCTCGTCGAGCTCTGCTCCGGGCTCGGCCTCGCGCTCGCGCCCGAGCCGGTCGCGAACTTCGTCTACGCGGAGGTCGCAGACGACGCGCGCCCGGTCTTCGACGCGCTGCTCCGGGAGGGCGTGATCGTCCGCCCCCTCGCCGGGTTCGGCGCGCCCGGCGCAATCCGGGTGACGGTGGGGGCGCCCGAGGAGAACGGGCTGTTCGCCGAGGCGCTCAGGCGCGTCCTGACGCCGGCCTGATGGCCAGGGCCTGGTCGCTCGACGAGCTCGTGGAGGGCATCCGCGGCGGCGACCGCCGGGCCCTCGCCCGCGCGATCACGCTCGTCGAGAGCTCCGACCCGCTCGCCTACGACCTGATCCGCGAGCTCTACCCGGAGACGGGGAACGCCTACGCGGTCGGGGTCACCGGGCCGCCCGGCGTCGGGAAGTCGAGCCTCGTCAGCGCGCTCGTGCGCCTCGTGCGGGCCGACGAGACGAGCGTGGGCGTCATCTCCGTCGATCCCTCGAGCCCGTTCACGCACGGCGCCCTCCTCGGCGACCGGATCCGCCTCGCCGACCACTTCCTCGACCCGGAGGTGTTCATCCGCTCCATGGGAACCCGCGGGCACCTGGGCGGGATCGCGGAGGCGACGCTCCAGGCCGCCCTCGTGCTCGACGCGGCGGGCAAGGACCTTCTCTTCCTCGAGACCGTGGGGACGGGGCAGAGCGAGGTCGAGGTGATCACGATCGCCGACACCGTCCTCCTCGTGCTCATGCCCGGCTCCGGCGACTCGATCCAGGCCCTGAAGGCGGGGATCATGGAGATCCCCGACGTCATCGCGGTCAACAAGAGCGACCACCCGGCGGCGAAGACGATGGTGAACGAGGTGCGCTCGGTGCTGGCGCTCGACACCGACGCCGTCTGGAGCCCGCCCATCGTCCTCACGGAGGCCGTGCGCGGCGAGGGGGTCGAGGAGCTGTGGGCGGCGGTGCGTGATCACCGCACGCACCTCGAGGCGACCGGCGCGCTGGCGGAGCGCCGCGCGCGGAACCTCGCGGGCGAGGTCTTCGCGGTGGCGAGCGCCCGCGCGAAGGCGCGTCTGGAGGAGGCGGTCGCGGAGGACGCCGAGCTGCGGCGCCTCCTCGGCGCGGTACAGCGACGCGAGCTCGATCCGCTCACGGCCGTCCGTGAGATCATGGAGAAGGTCTTCCATGTCGACGATGGGCACGATCCCCACGCTCGCTGAGATCCGGGAGGCGCAGAGGCGCCTCGACGGGATCGCGCGCGTGACCCCGGTCTTCTCCTCCGAGACGCTCGGACGGCTCGCCGGGCGCCCGGTGTGGCTGAAGGCCGAGAACCTCCAGCGCACGGGGTCGTTCAAGATCCGCGGCGCCTACAACCGCATCTCGAACCTCACCGAGGCGGAGAGCGCGGCCGGTGTCGTCACCGCGAGCGCCGGGAACCACGGGCAGGCGGTTGCGTGGGCGGCGCGGGAGGCGGGCGTTCGCGCCACCGTGTTCATGCCCGAGGACGCGCCGACGGCCAAGATCGACGCGACCAGAAGCTACGGCGCCGACGTCGTCCTCACCGGCAGGGGCTTCGACGAGGCGGTGGCCGCAGGGCAGGAGCGCGCCGACGCGGGCGAGACGTTCGTCCACGCCTTCGAGGACCCGCTCGTGCTCGCCGGCCAGGGCACGGTCGGCATCGAGCTCGCCGAGCAGCTCGGGCTGGAGGTCGGGACCCTCGTCGTCCCCATCGGCGGCGGCGGTCTCGCGGCGGGCATCGCCCTCGCGCTCGCGGAGCTCCGGCCGGAGCTCCGGATGGTCGGCGTCCAGGCGGCGGCGTGCGCGCCCTACGCCGGCTCGAAGCCCTCCGGCAACACCATCGCGGACGGGATCGCCGTGAAGAAGCCCGGCGAGATCGCGCGCGCGATCCTGTCGGAGCGGCTTGCGAGCGTGGTCACGGTCACGGACACGGAGATCGCCCACGCGATTCTGCTCATCAGCGAGCGCTGCAAGCTCACCGTCGAGGGCGCCGGAGCCGCGTCGGTCGCCGCGCTCCTCGCCGGGAAAGTCGACGGAGACGACCCGGTCTGCCCACTGCTCTCCGGCGGGAACATCGACGCGAGCTCGCTCATCGAGGTGCTCCGGCACGGCCTGACACGCGCGGGTCGTTACCTCGTGATCCGCACACGGGTGGACGATCGCCCGGGGAACCTCGCCCGGCTCCTGGCGACGGTCGCCGAGGAGCGGGCGAACGTGCTCAAGGTCGATCACCACCGCGAGGGGATGGACCTCCCCGTGACCGGGACGGAGATCGAGCTGACCCTCGCCATGCGAGACGAGGATCACTGCGCCGAGCTTCTCGCCCGGATCGCCGACGAGGGTTATCCGTTCGAGCGCCTGCGGTAGCTCTCGCCGCTACTGGGCGGCGGGGGCGACCTTGCCGGCGCCGCCGCGGTGGAGGCGGCCGGCGATCCAGTCGCGGATCCCGTGGCGCTCGACCTTGGCTGCGCGGGCGAGGAGACGCCGATCGGCCTCGCGGATGAGGTCGTCCTGGCGCGCCTTGGCCAGGGCGATATGCGTGTGGGGGCTGTAGTACATGCCCTCAGGACGCCGGAGCCCCGCGGATTCTTCCCTTCCCCGCGTCCGCGAGCCCCAGAAGCCGCTCCGCATACCCGGGAGCGGTGGGCGCGTCCTCGTGGCGGAAATAGCAGTAGACGTCGGTTCCGCCGGCGAGGACCGGCTCGATCTCCGTTGCGAGCCGGACGAGAGCCGCGTCGTCGTAGGGCGGCTCGCGGAGCCTGAGGTAGCGGAACCCTGCCGACCCGATCCGGCCGTCGACGTGGACGACCCCGCGCTCGTCCAGGCGCGCGGTGACGTCGGGGTCGTCCCAGGAGCCGTCGCGAAAGTCGAGCGCGACCGCGAGCTCCGGGTCGAGCGAGTCGAGGAGGAGTCGCAGGAAGCCGTCGTCGCGCGCTTGCGGGACCTTGATGCGGATCGGCCCGAGGCGGTCGCCGAGCGTGCGCACCGTCTGGCAGAAGGCGGCGACGCCCTGCACCCGCCCCCGCGCGATTGCGCCGCGGGTCATCGTCACGGCGAAGCAGAACCCGGGCGGCGTCTGCGCGGCCCAGTGGCGGAACTGCTCCTCCGCGGGGAGCCGGTAGAAGGTCGTGTTGAGCTCGACGCTCGGAAGGCGTGCGGCGTAGAGGCGGAGGAAGTCCTCGGGCCGGGCGTCGGCGGGGTAGAAGCCGTCACGCCAGGAGGGATACGAGAAGCCGGAGGAGCCGGCGTACAGGCGTCCGCGGGTCGACGTCACCCGTGAACTCATACCCGACCCGGTCCGCGACGGGATCGTCACGATCCGCGCGCCACTCACGCGCCCGAGCCCGCTACGCTCGAAAGCGGGTGGTGGTTCGGGGTGGCCCCAGAGCCTAGAGCCCGAGCTGTCGCGCGATCACGAGGCGCTGGATCTCGTTCGTGCCCTCGCCGATCTCGAGCACCTTCTGGTCGCGGTAGAGGCGCGAGATCGCGTACTCGTCCATGAACCCGTACCCGCCGTGGATCTGGAGCGCGCGGTCGACGACCCGCTTGGACAGCTCCCCGGTGTAGAGCTTCGCCACTGCCGCCTCGCGGGCGAACGGGCGCCCCTGATCCTTGAGCCATGCCGCCTTGTAGACGAGCCCACGCGCGGCCTCGATCTCCGTTGCCATGTCGGCGAGCGCGAACCGGATCGCCTGAAACTCGGCGATCGCCTTCCCGAACTGCCGGCGCTCGCGCGCGTACGCGAAGGCGAGGTCGAACGCGCCGCGGGCGAGCCCGAGGCCCATCGCCGCGAGGGAGATCCGGCCTCCGTCGAGGATCTCCAGGAACTGCCGGAAACCGGCGCCACGCGGGCCGAGCAGGTTCCCCTCGGGCACGTCGCAGTCGCGGAAGGAGAGCTCCCGGGTGTCCGAGGCGCGCCAGCCCATCTTCCGCATCGGCGCCGAGATCCCGTACCCCGGCGTCCCGTTGGGGACGATCAGGTTCGAGACCTCGTCCTCGCCCGTCCGGGCCGTGATCGTCACGCACGCGGTGATGTCGGTGCCCGCGTTCGTGATGAAGATCTTCGAGCCGTTGACGACCCAGCTGTCACCGCGGAGCTCGGCGGTCGTCCGCGACGCGCCCGCGTCGGAGCCCGCCTCCGGCTCCGTGAGCCCGAACGCCGCGAGTTGCCGTCCGGAGGCGAGGTCGGGGAGCCACTCGCGCCTCTGCTCCTCCGTCCCGAAGAGCAGGATCGGCATCGTCCCGAGCGACGTGTGCGCCGCCACCGTGATCGCGACGGAGGAATCGACGCGCGCCAGCTCTTCGATCGCGACCGCGTAGGCGACGGTGTCGCCGCCGGCCCCTCCGTGCTCCTCGGGGACCGGGATGCCCATGAGCCCGAGCTCGGCGAGCCCGGCGACGATCTCGTAGGGGAAGCGGTGCTCCCGGTCGAGCTCCTCGGCGACGGGCGCGATGCGTGCCTCGGCGAACTCGCGAACCGTCGCCCGCAGGAGCTCGTGCTCGTCGGAGAGGTCGAGGTCCACGCCGGCTACGCGGCCAGCCGGCGCGCGAGCTCGGCCAGGAGCCGAACCCCGTAGCCGGTGGCTCCCAGGCGGGTGTAGTAGTCGCCCCGGCCGCGTTCGAGGTACGCCGTGCCGGCGATGTCGAGGTGCGCCCAGGGGCCCTCGCCGACGAACTCCTGGAGGAACGCTGCCGCGAGGATCGCCGAGGCCTGCCTCAGGTCGGACGAGTTCTTCAGATCGGCGAAGGCCGAGTCGTTGTAGCGGCCGTAGCGCTCGTGTAGCGGCAGCCGCCACGCATGGTCGCCGGTCGCCTCCGCGGACGCCTCGATCTCGGCGGCCCAGGCGTCGTCGTTCGCGAAGAGGCCGGCGTAGAGGTCGCCCATGGCGACGACGATGCCGCCCGTCAGCGTGGCCAGGTCGAGCAGGTGGGTCGCTCCCGACTCGCGCGCGTACCAGAGGGTGTCGGCGAGGATCAGCCGCCCCTCGGCGTCGGTGTTCGCGATCTCGATCGTCTTGCCGTTCGAGGCCGTGACGATGTCGCCCGGGCGGTAGGCGTGCCCGCTCGGGAGGTTCTCGCAGGAGGGGACGACGGCGAGGATCCGCACGGGGAGGCCGAGCTCCGCGATCGCGCCGAGGCCGGCGAGGACCGCCGCGCCGCCGCCCATGTCCGACTTCATCTCGTCCAGGCGAAGGGCCGGCTTCAGGGAGAGGCCGCCGGCGTCGAAGGTGATCGCCTTCCCGACGAGCCCGACCCGAAGGTCGGGGCGCGCGGGCTGATCGGGCTCGTAGGAGAGCGTGATCAGGCGCGGAGGCGTGTCGCTCCCGCGGCTGACTGCTTCGAGCCCGCCCATGCCGGCCGCGCGGATCTCCTCGGGGCCGAGCGCCTCGAAGCGGAGCGCGGGGCTCGAGGCGGCGAGCTCCTCGGCCCAGCCGGCCAGCGCCTCGGGGTCGACCTCGTTGGCCGGGGCGTTGACGAGGTCGCGGCAGCGGTTGGCCCATGCGGCGACGGCACCCGCTGTCCGCGCCTCGTCGACCGCCGCCGCTGCGCCGGGGCCGCACAGGAGCAGCCGCTCGACCTCCCCTCGGCGCTCCGCCGTCGTCTTCCAGCGGCCGGTCTCGTGGGGGCCGAGCACGGTGCCGTCGACGATCGCCCGCCCCTGCTCCTCGGGCGACAGACCGCCGTCCCCGGCGATCACCCACGCGACGCTCGTCGCGCCGACGTCCACGGCCCGCGTCGCCAGGGCGCCCGCTGCGGTGCGGAGGTCGTCGGCGGTGGGAGCGGCGCCGACGCCCACGGCTCCGATCCTGGGCGCGGCCGCCTCGCTCTCGGTGTGGAGGAGGGTCACGCGCCCGCGCTCGCCGGTGAGCTCACCGGCCTCGACCAGGCCGCGCATGCGTCCCCCGACCGCGCGATCGAGCTCCTGGACGGGGCCGGGAAGAGCGACCGGATCAGGCACCGCGAAAGCCAGGACGTCGGCCTCGACCCCCTCGGGCGGCGCCTCGACGAGCTCGATCTCCATCCGCGACGGAGGATCGTATAGGAGGACACCGGGCACCTGCCCCGAACGAGGGATACGCCCCTTTTCGGCCACGCCGATACAGAGGAAGCGCAATGAGCGCAGCTCTACCCTCTCCCCAGCCCGCACCCTCCCCTCGCGGGCGACAACCTCTCCCCGTCGAAGCCCTCCAGGATCTCCTCGGAGGGCTTCTCGTGGAGAGGGAGCGCCTGCACG
>DATBJE010000075.1:0-20217 GCA_036556565.1 Gaiellaceae bacterium | reverse complement strand
TGCAGGTCCGCGCCGCTCTGCGCGAGGCGCTCGGCCAGCGGGAGGGGATAGCCGGCCTCCATCAGGACGTGGAGCCGCCAGCTCTCCACCTTGCCGCGCTCGTCCTGCTCACGTTCGTCGAGGAGCGTCAACTGATCCACGTCGCGTCCGTTCTCCCTTGTGGAGACGATTCCTGCCGCGAACGGTTTGTCGGTTAGTCGCGGTCGGCGGCGGAAATCGAGCGCTCGGCGGCTCCGAGCTTGGCGTCGAGTCGCATGTCGACCTCGGCCTCGAACGCCGCGATCCGCTCCTCGGCGGCGGCGAGCGCCTCGTCGAGGCGCTCCGAGACGTGGCGCAGGCGCTCCGCCGCGATCTCGCCCTGGCCCTCGGCTGCCCTGGCGACGTCGCGCAGTCGCCTCTCCATGCGCTCGGCGGTCGTGCGGGCGAGCTGGGCGATCCGGTCGGAGACGTCCTTCTCCGCCTGGTGCGCGAAGTGCTCGATCGACCGGTCGAGCTCGTTCGAGAGGCGCGCCGACGCCTTCTCGCGGGAGTCCTTGATCTGCGTGTCGAACCGCCGCTCCGCCTCTTCGGCGAGACGCGACGCCGCGCGCTCGAGCGCGCGCTCGAGCTGCGCGATCTGCCGGCGCTCGGCGTCGGTGAGGCCGGCTGCGAGGCGCGCGCGGGCCTCGGCCTCCTCGCGGTCGATCTGCTCGCGGAGCGTCCGCTCGCGGCCTCGCAGGCGCTCGCTCACCTCGTGGAGGGCGCGCCTGCGCTCGGCGGCGTGCGCCTCGACCTCGGCCCTGCCCTCCTCGACGAACTGCGTGATCATCTGGCCGAACTCCGCGCGTAGCTGGGTCAGCGCCCGCCGCTGCTCCTCGCTCGCGGCGCTGAGCCGGTCGGTGTCGGATCGCAGGCGTGCGTCGTACTCGGAGAGGGCCTCCTTCTGGCGCTGGGCGAGCTGCGTGAGCTGCACCTCGATCTCACGCTGCCCGCGGTCGAGGTCGGCGGCCCAGGCCATGAGCCTGCTCTCGAGACGCTGCTGCGCGCTCGCGACGGCCTCGGTCAGCTCCACGCGGGCGTGCTCCGCCTGGCGCGCGACCGCGTCGCGCCGTTCCTCCGCGAGCTGGCGCTCCTGCTCGCCGAGGACGTGGCTCGCGTGCGCCCGCTCGCGCGCCAGGACGCGGTCGAGGTCGGCCTTGCGCCGCTCGGACTCCTCGGTGAGGAAGCTCTCCAGCCGCGCCCTGCCCTCCTCGCCGACCCGCTCGAGATCTCGCTGCCGCTCGAGGGTCCGGGCGAGCGCGTACGCGCCGACCTCCGCGATGGTGGCGACGAGAAGGCCTCCGGCGGTCACGAGCAGCAGCGCCTCGTCCGTCGTCCCGCGGCCGATCTCGATGCCGGCGACGATCGCCGCGGCGACGGTCGCCGCGCCGAGGATCGCGGCGACGACGAGGAGGAGGCGCGGCGGGACCCGGGTGAACGCCAGCGCGGCCACGGAGACGCCGACGGCGACGATCCCGGCCGCGAACGCGATCTCGAGGGCGAGCGTCATTCCCGAATCCTAGTAAGGGCCGAGCCGGGACTCGCTCGCGAGCGGGCTGCCCGCGGCCGCGTGGAGGTCGTGGAAGCGGTCGAATGCGACCCGCGCGACCCTGCCGGCGAGGACGTCCGAGCTCGAGCCGACGCCCGAGGGCCGCCACGTCATCACGGCGACCACGAACGCGCCGTCACGCACCGCGACGAGGCCGGCGTCGTGGCGCGAATGGATGATCCAGCCCGCCTTGTGGAGCACCGGCACGTCGGCCGGCAGCTCGCGGTCGATCTTCCCGTGGTCGACGACGTGGGCGAGGATCCAGAGGAGGAAGCGCGCGTCCTTGTTCCCGAAGCTGCCGCCGGCGCGCGGAAGCGGCCCGAGCCCGCGTGCGGCCATGAAGACGTAGCGGTGGAGCCGCGCGAGATCCCACGCGGTCGTGTACTTGCCGACGCCGAACGCCGGCTGCGAGTTGACCTTGAGCGGGATCGGGCGGACGCTCGACGTCCCGATCACGTAGCCGCCGTACATCAGCGTGTCGCGGATCCCGAGGCGGTGCATGGTCGCGTTGACCATGCTCGCGCCGCCGCCGGTCGAGCCGCCGAGCCGGACGAGAAGCCGGTTGGCGGCCGCGTTGTTCGAGTAGACGAGCATGGAGCGAAGGTCGCGGTAGAGCGCCGAGCCGGGCCGGGGCCGGTCCCCGAGCCGCCGCAGGACCTCGACCGCGATCGCCAGCTTGAGCGTCGAGGCAGCCGGGAAGCGCGCCCTGGCGTTCCAGGCCGCCCCGCGGCCCGTCCTCAGGTCCTGGACGTAGACGGCGGACGTGCCGGGGAACGCCTGCACGAGGCGACGGACGCGGCGTGCGAGCGCGCCGTCGTTCGTCGCCGGGCGGGTCGCCTGCGGCTTGGTGGCCGCGGGCAGCCCGTACACCGGCCCGACCGTCTTCGAGGCGGAGCCGCCTGCGCCGTCCTCCGCGACGACGCGGATGCGCACGTCGCGCGGGGGGAGGTCGAGGGAGAACGAGAAGCTCGTCGGCCCGGCGACGTCTTTCGCGGCGCGCTCGTGGCTGTCGACGAAGACGCGAACGCGCGTCGTCCCGGCGGAGACCCGCCCGGACACGAACCCGAAGGACACCTCGCGCCGCGCGGGAGAGACGATGGCGGGTGGCCGGAGCGCCGCCCTCGCGGCCATGGCGACCGGGGCGACGTCGGCGTGGCAGGCGACGGCGATCACGTCACTCGCATGATGACGAGTCCCACTCCGAGCGCGACGGCCGCGCCGGCGAGCGAGAGCAGGGCGCGCTCCTTCCCCCGCAGGAGGAGCTCCGCCGTCACTGGCTCGACGCCGCCGTCCTTGCGCTCGATCGTTCCGGTGACGCGCGCGACGCGCCGGCGGACGTCTCGCACCGGCGTCGAGAGCTGGCGCTGGGCGCGGCTCCCGAGGAACCCGTAGAGCGCCCCGGCCGCGGCGACCGCGTCCAACCGTCCGGCGACGGCGAAGTAGGCCGTTGCGACCGGGAACGCGCCCCAGGCGAGCGCGAACCACGTGTCGCCGTGGAACCGGCCGCCGAGGAGCTCGACGTTGTAGGCGACCACGATGAAGCCGCCGGCGGCGACGAAGACCGCGATCCAGGGATCGACCGTGACCGCGCCGACCACGCCGATCGCGACGGCTCCTGCGATCGAGCTCACGGCGAGCGCGACGAGGACGGAACGCGGGATCCTCGTCGCCAGCGGTCGCCCGCTGAGCTCGTCGAGCGCGTGCGCGCCGATGCCGACGGCGAGGAAGAAGGCGGCGAGCGTCGGCAGGAACCGGTCCCAGGTGAAGGCGGAGCTCAGGGCGGCTCCGACGGCGACGTAGCTGAGGTGCCACGCGGTGTAGGGGGGATGGAGCAGCGTCAGGTAGTCGCGCGCGCCGCCCGGAGTGAGCGCGTAGAAGGCCGGGCGGTCGGCCTCAGTCGCCACGCGTTCCCCACATGACGATTCCGCCGCCCAGGCTCAGGGCCCGTCCGCGGACGTCGACGATCCCGGCCTCGCGCCAGATGCCTCGGAGCCGGTCGGGCGGGAAGCGGTCCCAGAAATCGCGGATGCTCGGCCCGAGGAAGGCGCCGACCTCCGACCACCCCGGCGAGACGGCCCGGCCGGCCAGCGGCAGCCCGACGCGGACGTACGCCTCCCAGGCGAGACGCGGCAGCGGACGCGCGGGAACGCCGAACTCGAGCATGGCGACCGTGCCGCCGGGGCGGACGACGCGGGCCAGCTCCCTCATCGTCGCGGCCGGGTCGTCGACGTACCGCAGGAGGTAGGTGAAGGTCAGCCCGTCGAAGGCGGCGTCCTCGAAGGGGAGCTCCTCGGCGCGGACCTCGCGGAGCTCGATCCGGTCGGCGAGGCCGGCGGCTTCGACGCGGTACCGTCCCGCGCCGAGCATCTCGGCGCTCTGGTCGACGCCGACGACGCGGCAGCCGTACCGGCGCGCGAGCTCGATCGCGACCGCGGCCGTCCCGGTCGCGACGTCGAGCGCGACCTGGTCGGGTCTCAGGTCGAAGCGGGCGACGAGGAAGGAGCGCCACCGAGGGTCCTGGCCGAAGCTCAGCAGCCGCGCGTAGCGGTCGTAGCTCGTCGCGAGCGGCGCGAAGAGCTCCTGCGCGGCGATGTTTCGCTCGGAGGCCCGGGCGGCCACGGGGCTATTGTTGCCGCCCGTGAGTCTCGAGGAGGAGCTGACGGCCGCGCGCGAGGCGGCGAGCGCCCGGGCGGCGGACGGCGAGGAGCTCGTCGCCGTGATCCCGGCCGAGCCCGGCGCGGGCGCCCGCGTCTACCTCTGCGCCTATGAGCGGGGCGGCGAGCGGTCCTGGCTCGCGCTCGGCGCCGACGGCCGTTCGATCGCCGACCGCGCGCTCGTGCGCGATGCGGTTGCGATCGCGGCGATGTGCGAGCTCGCCGAGGAGAGCGCCGGCGGCGGGGACATCGGCGAGCTGCGCGCCCGCCTGGTCGAGCTGCGGCTCACCGAGAACCCCGAGGGGATCGAGGAGGCGGAGATCGCAGCCGCCAGGCTCCAGGACGCGATCCAGCCTCCCCCGCGCGTCGCGAGCGTCGCCTATCTCGACGCGCTCGGGACGGCAGCGGCCGAGCTCGAGCAGACGCTCGGCGAGCTCGGCGGCTCGCCGTTCGCGGAGGCGATGAAGACGGGCGTCGCGGCGGCGGAGGAGCTCGGCGACGAGGTCGAGCGCAGCTACAAGGGCCCGCTCGCCTGAGGCGGTCTAGAGGGCGCCGCCCGCGGCTTCCGGCGCCGAGGGGTCGGCGCCCTGGTCGCCCACCGGTGTTCGCGCGAGGTACTCCTCGGCGAGCAGGACGTTGGACTCGCTGGCGCGCTTCACGATCGCGAGCAGGTCGGACATGCTGGCGACCTCCTCGCGCTGCTCCTTCAGGAACCAGTCGAGGAACTGCGCGCCGACGAGCTCCTTTTCCTCGCGGGCGAGCGCGGCGAGTCGGCTGATCTGCTCGGTCACCTGCCGCTCCTGCGCAAGGGCCAGCGCCACCGGGGCGACCGGGTCCTCGAAGTCCGTCTTCGGCTTCTCGACGGCCGGGATCGACACGGTCTGATCGGCGTCGAGCAGGTACTGGATGATCATGTGGGCGTGGTTCCGCTCCTCCACGGCCTGCCGGTAGAAGTGGGCGGCGAGGCCGGGCAGCGTCTCCTGGTCGTAGTAGACCGCGATGGCGACGTACTGCTGCGACGCCGCGTACTCGTTGGCGATGTGTGCGTTCAGCTGCTCCGCGAAGCTCATCGGTGCGTACATTACGTGGCGAGACCGGACGAAAGGACGCCATGGAAGGTGGATTCGGCTTTCCGCTCGGGGGCGACCCCGAAGACCTGATGCGCGGCCTGCGCGAGTTCGCGGAGCGGCAGACCGAGGCGATGCAGGAGTCGCAGCGCGAGCAGTTCGCCACGCTGACCCTGAACACGGCGGTCGAGCTGACCGGCGCGGCGCTCAAGCAGATGCACGTCGAGGGATCGCCCGACGAGCAGGCGATCGCCCTGCGCGACGGGATGCGCGTGCTTTTCCCGGAGGCGGTCGCGCTCGTCTCGGCCGCCCGCCAGGGCTTCATGCGCGAGCGGTAGGACGGCCCCGTGCCGTTCCCCGACCCGGGCACGCTCGTCGTCTTCGCGGGAGCGGCGCTCGCGCTGCTGGTCGTGCCGGGCCCGGCCGTCCTCTACATCGTCACGCAGTCCATCGAGCACGGCCGGCGTGCGGGGCTCGTGTCGATGCTCGGGATCCAGACCGGCGGGCTCGTCCACGTCGCCGCCGCCTCGGTCGGCCTGTCGGCCCTGCTCCTCAGCTCGACGGTCGCGTTCGACGTCGTCAAGTTCGCCGGCGCGGCGTACCTGATCTTCCTGGGCCTGCGGAAGCTGCTCGGCCGCGACCGGTTCGACCCGACGGGCGAGCGCCCGCCGCGCAGGCTCGACCGGCTCTTCGCGCAGGGGGTGGTCGTGAACATCCTCAATCCCAAGACGGCGCTGTTCTTCTTCGCGTTCCTGCCCCAGTTCGTGGACGTGGAGGCCGGGTCGGTGGGGCTGCAGATCGCGGTGCTCGGCGTCTTCTTCATCCTCATCGCCGTCGTCAGCGACGGCACGTACGCCCTGGCGGCCGGGACGGCTTCTGACTGGCTGCGCGGCAACCCGCGCTTCGTGCGTGCCGAGCGCTGGGTCACGGGACCGATCCTCGTCGGTCTCGGCGTCGCCTCGGCCCTCTCCTCGCCGGCGCGGAAGTAGTCCCCGGGGCCACCCCGGACCACCACCCGCCTTCGAGCGTACAGCGGAAACCCGCGCGCGTGGCGCGCGGTTCGTGTCGAGAGCGTCAGGGGCTCGTGCCGGCTTCCTGGACGGCCCGCTCCTTGATCTCCTCGACGACCGTCGGGTCGGCGAGCGTCGTCGTGTCCCCGAGCTGGCGGTGCTCGGAGACGTCTTTCAGGAGCCGTCGCATGATCTTCCCCGATCGGGTCTTCGGCAGCTCCGGCGTGAAGACGAGGTTCGCCGGGCGGGCGATCTTCCCGATCTTCGTGGCCACGTGCTCGCGCAGTTCGGCCATCATCTCCGGCGACCCTTCCTCGCCCCCCTTGAGGCTCACGAACGCCACGATCGCCTGGCCGGTCGTCGCGTCGCTCCGCCCGCAGACCGCCGCCTCCGCCACGGCGGGGTGGTCGACGAGGGCGCTCTCGACCTCGATCGTCGAGATGCGGTGGCCGGAGACGTTCATGACGTCGTCGACGCGCCCGAGGAGCCAGAAGTCGCCGTCCTCGTCGACGCGGGCGCCGTCGCCGGCGAAGTACATGCCCGGGAACCGGCTCCAGTAGGTCTCGACGAAGCGGTCGTGGTCCTTGTAGATCCCGCGCAGCATGGCCGGCCAGGGGCGCTTCAGGACGAGGTAGCCGCCGCCTCCGGGCGGGACCTCCTCGCCGCGGTCGTTGACGACGGCGGCATCGATGCCCGGAAACGGCTTCGTCGCGGAGCCGGGCTTGACCGTCGTCACGCCGGGGAGCGGGGTGATGAGGATCATGCCGGTCTCGGTCTGCCACCAGGTGTCCACGACGGGGCAGCGGTCGCCGCCGATGTGCTCCCGGTACCAGACCCAGGCCTCGGGGTTGATCGGCTCGCCGACCGAGCCGAGCAGGCGGAGGGACGAGAGGTCGTGGCGCTCGGCGTGCTCCGGGCCCCACTTCATGTGGGCGCGGATGGCCGTCGGGGCCGTGTAGAGGATGTCCACCTCGTAGCGCTCGACGATCGCCCACCAGCGGTCCTTGTCGGGGAAGTCGGGCGTGCCTTCGTAGAGAACGCCCGTCGTCGCGTTCGCGAGCGGCCCGTAGACGATGTAGCTGTGCCCGGTGACCCACCCGATGTCGGCCGCGCACCAGTACACGGAGTCGGGCTTCACGTCGAAGATGTAGTCGTGGGTCGTGGCGACGCCCACGAGGTAGCCGCCCGTCGTGTGCACGATCCCCTTCGGCTTCGCGGTCGTGCCGCTCGTGTAGAGGAGGTAGAGAAGGTCCTCCGAGTCCATGGGCTCGCACGGGCACGTGGCAGGATCGTCGCTCTCGCCCTCGACGAGCTCGTGCGCCCAGACGTCGCGGCCCTCCTGCATGGCGACGTCGCCGCCGAGACGGCGCCAGACGACGCTCGTCTTCACGCCGGGCGAGCGCTCGAGCGCCTCGTCGGCGCTCCGCTTCAGCGGCACCTCGCCGCCCTTGCGCCAGCCGGCGTCCTGGGTGACGAGCACCTCGCACTCCATGTCGTTCAGCCGGTCGGAGAGCGCGTCGGCGCTGAATCCCCCGAAGACGACGGTGTGCGGCGCCCCGAGGCGCGCGCACGCGAGCATGGCCACGGGCAGCTCGGGGATCATCCCCATGTAGATCCCGACCGGGGTGCCCTTCCCGACGCCCAGCTTCCTGAGGCCGTTGGCGAACCGGACGACGTCGCGCTGGAGGTCGGCGAACGTGATCGTGCGGCGCTCGTCCTCGGGCTCGCCCTCCCAGTGGTAGGCGACCTTCTCGCCCAGGCCCGCGTCCACATGGCGGTCGACGCAGTTGAAGCAGACGTTGAGCTTGCCGCCGATGTACCATCTCGCGTACGGCAGCTCCCACTCGTAGAGCGTCGTGAACGGCTCGAACCAGGTGACGCGCTCCCGGGCCTCCGTCTCCCACAGCTCCTCGAAGCCCCGCTCGTAGATCGACCGCTGCGCGTTCGCCTGCGCCGCGAAGGCCTCGCTCGGCGGGTACCGCCGCTCCTCGAGCAGGAGCGCGTCGATCGCATGGCCGCTGTCGCTCACAGTCTCCCTCCCGGACGTCGTCGGTCCGCGAAGGATAGAACGGCTAGCCGACCGAGAAGAACGGCCAGAAGAGGAGCGTGACGACGCCGCCGAGAACGAGGCCGATCGCAGCGGCCTTGACCAACGGGCTGTCGACCCGCCGGACGCCGAGGGAGCCGCCGGCGATCGCGGCGACCACGACGACCACCGGCCAGGCCGGGTTGGCGTCGAAGGAGACGATGGCGACGACCACGACGACCGCTGCGACGACCGCCGCCACGACGGCGCCCAGGAGCGCCTCGGCGACCGTCAGCTTCCGAGCGGGCTCTCCCTCCGGCACGTGCTCCGCCATCCCGCCATTGTGCGGGCGCCCACGGGCGCCCCGCAAGCGGCGGCGGACTACAATCCTTGCCCCTTGGCCGTGCTCGATCGCGCGATCGTCCGGGTGCTGCCCGCGTTCCCGCGGCCGGTCGTCAGACGCCTCTCCGCCCGTTACATCGCGGGCCCGGAGCTCGCCGACGCGGTCACGGTCGTCGGCCGCCTGAACCAGGGCGGGAAGAAGGCGACCCTCGATGTCCTCGGCGAGGAGGTGACGACGCGCGACGAGGCGCTCGCCATCCGCGCGGAGTACGAGCGCGCGATGGCGGCGGTCGAGGACGAGGGCCTCGACGCGAACGTGAGCGTCAAGCTGACCGCGCTCGGGCTCAAGGTCGACGCGGCGCTCACCGGGGAGAGCGTGCGGATGCTCGTGCGCGCGGCCGCCGAGCGCGACCGGTTCGTCCGCATCGACATGGAGGACTCGAGCACGACCGAGCAGACGCTTGCCCTCTACCGCGAGCTCCGGGGCGAGGGGCTCGACAACGTCGGCCTCGTGCTCCAGGCGATGCTGCAGCGCACGGTGGACGACGTCCACGAGCTCCTGCCGCTGCGGCCGAACGTCCGCGTCTGCAAGGGCATCTACGTCGAGCCGGCGGAGATCGCCTACCAGGGCGAGCAGGCCGTGCGGTTCAACTTCCTCCAGGCGATGACGGCGCTCTGGGACGGCGGGGCGAAGGTCGCGGTCGCGACGCACGACGACGCGCTCGTCGAGCAGGCGCTCGATCTGATCGAGCGGCGTGGTCTCGGCCCGGAGCGCTACGAGTTCCAGCTGCTCCTGGGCGTGCGCGAGGAGCTGGCCGGCGAGCTCGCGCGGGCGGGGCACACCGTCCGCGTCTACGTCCCGTACGGCCGCCAGTGGTACGAGTACTCGCTCCGGCGCCTGCAGGAGAACCCGCGGCTCGCCGGCTACGTCGCCCGGGACACGGTCCGGCGGCTCGTACCGTGATCTCCTGGCGGCTCGTCACGCTTGCCGGCCTGTTCGTGACGGCGCTCGTCGTCTCGAACATCATCGCCGTCAAGCTCGCCGAGGTGGGCGGCCGCGTCTTCGACGCGGGGAACATCCTCTTCCCGCTCGCCTACGTCCTCGGCGACGTGATCACGGAGGTGTACGGCTTCCGCGCGGCGCGGCGGATCATCCTCCTCGGGTTCGCCTGCAACGTCCTCGCCGTCGCCAGCATCCAGATCGCCATTCGCCTGCCGGCAGCCGACTTCTGGACGGACAACCAGGAGGCGTACGAGACGGTCCTCGGCACGACCTGGCGGATCTTCGTCGCCTCCCTCTGCGCCTACCTCGTCGGGGAGCTGACGAACTCGTACGTGCTCTCGCGGATGAAGGTGGCGACGCGGGGCCGCTACCTCTGGAGCCGCACGATCGGGTCGTCGATCGTCGGGCAGGCGCTCGACAGCACGATCTTCGTCACGATCGCGTTCGCGGGCACCGTGCCCCGGTCGGAGCTCCTCGACACGATCGTGACCACCTGGGCGATCAAGGTCACGTGGGAAGCGGCGGCGACGCCGATCACCTACCTCGTGGCGAACGGCCTGAAGCGGAGCGAGGGAATCGACGTCTTCGACGTGCGCAAGCCCGCCGAGGCGCCGACGTGAGCGACGACAGGCTCCGCTGGCTCGGGCACGCGACCGTGCTCGTGGAGCTCGGCGGCGTCCGCGTCCTGACGGATCCGCTGCTCCGCAGGCGCATCCTCCACCTCCGCCGGGCGGTGCCGCTCGACCTCTCCGAGCTCGACGAGGTCGACGCGATCCTCCTCTCCCACGCGCACTACGACCACCTCGACCCGCCGTCGCTCCGGCGCCTGCCGCGCGGCGCGGAGGTGGTCGTGCCGCGCGGGGCGGGCGAGCTCGTCGGCCGCCAGGGGTTCGAGACGGTCACGGAGGTCGATCAGGGCGACGAGGTCGCGGTCGGGGGGCTCCGGGTCCGCGCGGTGCCCGCCGCCCACGAGTCGCGACGCATGCGCGGGTCGAGGACCGAGGCGCTCGGCTACCTGCTCGAAGGGGACGGCCGGCGGATCTACTTCCCGGGCGACACCGACCTCTTCCCGGAGATGGCCGACCTCGCGCCCGGCCTGGACGTCGCGCTGCTCCCGATCTGGGGGTGGGGGCCGTCGCTCGGCGCGGGCCACCTCGATCCGAAGCGGGCGGCCGAGGCGCTGGTGCTCCTCCGGCCGCGGGTCGCCGTGCCGATCCACTGGGGCACCTACTACCCGCTCACCTCCGGGCTCCTGGCCCCGCCGCCCTTCCTGAAGGCGCCCGCGGCCGAGTTCGTCCAGCGGGCCGCCCAGCTCGCTCCCGAGGTCGACGTGCGCGTGCTGCGGGTGGGGGGAACGCTCGAGCTGGACGGCGCGGGCTGAGTTCTCAGGGATAGCGCTTGCGGAAGACGCCGTAGGCGACGCCGCCGGCGGGGATCGGGAGCCAGAACGAGACGAGGCGGTACGCGAGGGTGGCCACGACCGCCGCGCTCGCGCCGACGCCGGCGAGCGCGAGCAACCCCGTGAGGCCGGCCTCCACGAAGCCGAGGCCGCCGGGCGTGAACGGGATCATGCCGAGCAGCGCCGCCGCGACGTAGGCGAGGAGCACGAGCGAGGGATCGGGCTGGGCGCCGACCGCCCGGAGGCACGCGATCAGCGCGAGGTAGTCGAAGATCCACTTGCCCGCGGCGGCGAGGAGGGCGGCTTGCCAGCGGGCGCCGAAGGCGACGCGGAGGCCGTCCCGCTCGCGCTGGAGCCGGTCGGCGACGCCGGACACCGGCCACTTGCGCCGCGTCGTGCGGTTCAGGATCGCCTCCGCCGCTCTCCCGGTCCAGGCGAGCGGGGCGTCCCAGACGAAGACGGCCACGCCGGCGACGAGCATGAGGAGGAAGACGCCCGCGCCGAGGTAGGCGGCCTGCTCGAGCCCCGACGGCACCGGCGTCCCGGCGAGGATCGCCGGGACGCTCAGGAGGGGGAGCGCGAGGACCGTCCCGAAGAGGAAGACCGAGACCGCCGTCACCGCCGAGGCGATGCGCCGGCCCGGGAGCCCTGCCCGGACGAGCATGCGGTACTGGAGGGCGCCGGCCGCCGCCATCCCGCCGGGGATGATCCGCCCGAAGGCGTTCCCCGCGAGCTGCGAGGTGGACACCGCGAACCAGTCACGGGTCTGGAGGGCGATCCGCTGCAGCTCCCACGTGGCCACGAAGGAGAGTCCCTCGACGCCCACGGCGACCGCCACCCATGCCGGCTCGAGGTTCAGGAGCTGCCGCCACGAGGTGAAGACCTCGAGGAGGCTCGGCAGCAGGAAGTAGAAGGAGACGAGCGTGACGAGCAGGAAGAGGACGTGTCGCGCGATCCGCCGGCCGGTCACAGCCAGAGCCTACGGCTGCCGGCGGGTGAGCCGGCGCGAGCCGACCTCAGTGGTCATTCCGGGCATCGGCCCGTATGCTTCCGGCGTTGTGAGCCCGCGGACGCGAACGATCGTGGCCTGGATCCTTCTCGTCCTCGGGGCTCTCGTCGTGTTCGTCGGCTCGCTCACCGTCTGGGTGAAACGGCAGGCACTCGACACCGACGCGTGGGTCAATACGAGCTCGAACCTCCTCGAGGACGACGACGTCCGGCAGGCGCTCTCCATCTACATCGTCGACCAGCTCTACGCGAACCTCGATCCCCAGGCGACGCTCGAGCAGGAGCTGCCGCCGAACCTCCAGGGGCTCGCGGGCCCGATCTCGGGCGCCCTGCGCGAACCGGCGCAGCGCGCCGTCGACGAGTTCCTGCAGCGCCCGCGCGTGCAGGCGCTCTGGGAGAACGTCAACCGCGCCGCCCACCAGACGCTCCTGCGGATCCTCAACGACGAGACTCGCGCCGGGGTCTCGACGGCGGGAGGGACGGTCACGCTCGACCTCCGCACCTTTCTCGTCAGCGTCGGCCAGGAGCTCGGCTTCGGCGAGCAGCTCGACGCGAGGCTGCCCCCCGACGCCGGCCAGATCACGGTCCTCAAGTCCGACCAGCTCGAGGCGGCTCAGACGGGCCTCAAGGTGATCAAGGTGCTGAGCTGGCTGATCATCGTCATCGCGCTTGCCGCCTTCGCAGGCGCCGTCTGGCTGGCGCGCGGGAGGCGGGAGATGCTTCGCGACGTCGGGATCTCCCTCCTTCTCGTCGGGATCCTCCTCCTCGTCGTCCGCCGGGTCGTCGGCTCGTACATCGTGGACGCGCTTTCCTCGGGCGTCTCCGTCCGCGACGCGGTGGGCTCGGCCTGGATCATCGGCACCAGTCTGCTCGCCCAGGTCGCGTGGGCGCTCATCATCTACGGGCTCGTGATCCTGGTCGGCACGTGGCTCGCCGGCCCCACCCGGCCCGCCCGCCGCGTGCAGGAGACGATCGGGCCGACGCTCCGCGACCGGCCCGAGCTCTCCTGGGCGGTCCTGGCCGGTGTCTTCCTCCTGCTCGTTCTCTGGGGGCCGGTGCCGGCGCTTCGCAACTGGATCGGGGTGCTCCTGCTCGGAGCGCTCGTTGCCCTGGGATTCGAGGCGTTCCGCCGCGTGGTCGTGGCCGGGGCCGGCCCCGGGGAACCCCGACCCGTCGACGGTCCGCCTCCGGCGTCGACCGCCTAGGCGCCGGGGTTCTCCCGCGCTCGGTCCTACGCGGCCCGGGCCTCGAGCGTCTTCTTCACGCTCCGCAGCCTGAAGGACATCACGATCTCGGTGATCCCGCGCATGAGCGTGAACACGGCGACGAACGCGACGAGCAGGAGCGCGCTCCCGCGGAAGTACCCCGCGGCCCAGTAGGCGAGCAGGATCTCGATGATGCCGACGATCAGGCCGACCCACCAGAGGTGGGAGCCGTGGGTCATGAACGCGAGCGTGATGTCGAAGATGCCCTTGAAGAGGAGCACCCAGGCGACGATCGACGCGAGCGCCACGAACGTTCCCGCCGGTCGGAAGAAGGCCACGATCCCGGCCGCGACGAAGATCACGCCGAGGATCCCGTGCACCCACTTCCAGCCGGTCGTCGAGACCGAGATGGCGAGGAACTCGTTGATGCCGACTCCGATGGCGACGATGCCGAACAGGATCGAGATCGCGTAGACGGACTCGGTGTTGAGCCGAAGGACGATGAGGGAGACCCAGAGCCAGAGAATCCCGGTGACGAGGAAGAGCCACCAAAGGCGCGAGGCATCCTCGGCGAGCTCGTACTCCTCCAGGCGTAGATCCTGCACGGCGACCTCCTTGGTCGAGCGAGAGCGGGGGTTGGCTGGCGGCCGCTTCTACGCCGACGGCCGCATCCCTTCCTCGGGCGTGCGGTGGACGGCGCCGCCGTAGGATTCGCTCGCTATCGAACCGACCCGCAAATCGCTGCGTGGACGCGTGACGTCCTACTCCGAGCAGCTTCCGGAGCTGCGCGAGAAGGCGCGCGAGCGGGTGCCGTACGCGGCGGTCGCCCTCGACGCGCTCGAGCGCCAGGTGAGGACGGGCGGAGGCCTGCTCGCCGGCGGGCTCGCGTACCGGCTCTTCCTCTGGCTCGTGCCGCTCGGGCTCGTCGGAGCCACGATCATCGGCTTCTGGATCGACTTCAACGAGGCCAGCCTCGAGGACGCCGCCCAGGAGTTCGGGATCGGCGCGGCGGCCGTCGCGAGCGCCGACGACGCGGTGGAGGCGAGCGAGCGGAGCCGGGTCCTGCTCCTCCTTCTCGGGCTCTGGCTCGTCGCGTGGTTCTCGCTCGGAGTCGTCCGCGCGCTGCGTACCGCCTTCGCGCTCGCCTGGGGCGTCGAGCGGCCGCGCATGCACCGCCCCGTCACCGCCGTCCTCGTCTTCAACGGCCTGTTCCTGGCCGTTGCGCTCGGCGCCATCGACCTCGCCTGGCTGCGAGCCGCCCTCGGACTGGGGGGTATCGTCGGCATCCTCGCCAACCTCGCGCTCGCGACGACGGTCGTGCTCTTGGCGATGTGGCTGCTCCCGCGCCGGACCGAGCGCTGGCAGGACCTCCTCCCGGGGGCGGTCGTCGTCGCCGTCGGCTCGCAGCTCATGAACGTCGCCGTCGTCTTCTACTTCGCGCCGAGGCTCGGGTACTCGTCGGAGGTCTACGGCGCGCTGGGCACCGCCGCAGTGCTGCTCGTCTGGCTCTATCTGCTGTCCGCCCTGATGATCGCGGGCGGGTTCCTGAACGCGGTGCTCTGGGACCGGCGTCAGGCGAGCACGGTGTCGTCCTGAGCCCGTCGCTGAGTCCCCTGTCGGACGAGCAGGACGCGTTCGGCCGCTATCTCCTCGACTACCTCGCCGGCGAAGCCGGCGACCTGCTCTTCGAACGTGACGACGGCCACGTCGGGCCCGCGACCAGCGGGGAGTGGTTCTTCGCAGAGCCCGAAGACTGGGTCGAGGCGGAGCGCGCCGTGCTCCGGTTCATGGAGGGCCGGGTGCTCGACGTCGGAGCAGGCGCGGGTCGGCACAGTCTGGCCGCGCAGGCCCGAGGCCTGGAGGTCGTCGCGATCGACGTCTCGCCGGGGGCTGTCGAGGTCTGCCGGAGCCGCGGGGTGCGCGACGTCCGCCTGCTCCCGTTGGCCGCGGTCGACGAGAGCCTCGGCCCCTTCGACACGGTGCTGATGATGTGCGGGAACTTCGGCCTCGTCGGCAGCGCCGACGAGGCGCCGCCGATCCTCCGCCGGCTGCACGCGATGACCTCTCCTACGGGCCGGATCGTCCTCGACTCGGTCGACCCCTACGTCGATGCCGATGCCGCAGATCTCGGTTACGAGGCGCAGAATCGCGCGCGGGGCCTCATGCCGGGGCAGGTGCGGATCCGGATCCGCTACGAGGAGCGCGTCAACCCCTGGTTCGACCTCCTCAACCTGTCCGCCTCCGAGCTCGTGGCCCTGGCGGGAGCGTCGGGCTGGCGGGTCGCGGAGGTCGTCGAGGACGAGCCGCCCGACTACTACGCCGTGCTCGAGAAGGCGCGTCAGGCGAGCACGGAGTAGCCGCCGTCGACGACGACCGTCTGGCCGCGGATCATGCCCGCGCCCGGCGAGGCGAGGAAGCACACGACCTCGGCCACGTCCCACGGCTCGACGAGGCGCCCGGCCGGCGTTCGCTGCGCGTACCAGCTGAGCATCGCCTCGCGGTCTGGGAAGTAGTCGAGGGCGCCGGTCTCGACCAGCCCGGCCGAGACGGCGTTGACGCGGATGTCCCGAGCCGAGAGCTCGACCGCGAGGTAGCGGACGAGCGCCTCGAGCGCCGCCTTGGAGGTGCCGACGAGCACGTAGTTGCTGAGGACGCGCTGGGAGCCGAGGCTCGAGATGGCCACGATCGAGCTCCCGGGCGGCATCTGCGGTGCAATGTGCCGCGCGAGTGTCAGGAACGCCCTCGCGTTCGCGTTCATCGTCCAGTCCCAGTGCTTCTCGTCGAGCTCGAGCGCCGGGCGGATGACGCCCGTGGCGGCGTTCGAGACGAGGACGTCGATCGCCCCGACCTCCTCGGCGAACGCCGCGGCCTTGGCGGGATCGCCGACGTTCCCGCGCAGGAGCCGCGCCTCGGCCCCGCGCTCGCGGATCTCGGCGGCCGTTTCCTCCGCCGCCGTGTCGTTCCGGAGGTAGCTGATCGCGACCTTCGTCGCGCCGAGCTCGGCGAAGCGAAGCGCGATGCCGCGCCCGATGCCCCGCGAGCCTCCGGTGACGAGGACGGACTTGCCCGCGAAGACGGCCATCAGGCCCCGTCAGGCGCCGGCGCCTCGGAGAGAGGCGCGTGGCTCGGAAGCTCGTCCCACCCCGGCCGGCTCGCCGGCTCGATCGGCCCCTCCTCCGCCTTCGAGGTGGCGTAGGCGAGGCGCTCGAGCCGCGCCGCCTGCTCCTCGCCGTGACGACGCACCGGGTGATCGTCCGGCAGGTCGCGCACGAGCGCCCGGACCCGCGCCCGGATCTGCAGCGCGAAGTGCGGCGTCGCGGGGCCGACCAGCTCGTCGACGTCGTCGATCGACGGCTCGACGCGGGCGTCGGGAGCGGCCTCGGAGGACGCCGCGAGCTCGTGCTCGCCGGGCTCGGTCATCGGGCGCGACTCTACCCGGTTAGCGTTCCGCTCCGTGCGCCACCGCGTCCCCGCCGACGTCCTCCTCCTCACGACCGTCCTCTTCTGGAGCTTCAACTTCACGGTCGTGAAGTACGCGCTGACGCACGGCTGGTTGCCGCTCGCGTACTCGTCTGTGCGCTTCGCGATCGGCGCGGTGATCTTCTCCGCGTTCACGTTCGGCCGCGAGGGGACGCTGCGCGTCGAGCGTGTCGACGTCCGGCTCATGGTCGTCGCGGCGGCGCTCGGGATCTGGCTCAACCAGCTCACGTTCGCCTACGCGGTGAAACTCACGACCGCGGCCACCGTGGCGCTCATGTTCGGGACGCTCCCGATCTTCGTCGCCCTCGTCGCGCAGGCGCTGCGGATCGAGCACCTGCACGTCCGCCACTGGCTGGCGACCGGCGTCTCCTTCTCGGGCGTCGCGCTCGTGGCCGCCGGCGCCTCGGGCGGCCTCTCGAGCGACATCGGCGGCATCCTCCTCGGCCTCGGCGCCTCGGTGACCTGGGCGGCGTACTCCGTGGCGATCGGGCCGCTGATGCAGCGCTACTCGCCGTACCGGATCAGCGCGTTCATGCTCCTCGTCGGCTCGGTGCCGCTGCTCCTCTCGGCGGTGCGCCAGCTCGCGGACCAGAACTGGTCGGAGCTCTCGGCGCTCGCGTGGGCCTGCTTCGTCTACAGCCTGTTCTTCTCGCTCGTCTTCACGAACATCATGTGGTTCACGGCGATCGACCGCGTCGGCGCGCCGCGGGCGTCCCTGTACGCCAACCTCCAGCCCTTCCTCGGCGCCTTCTTCGCGCTCGTCGTCCTCTCGGAGACGATGACGGCGCTCCAGGTCGTGGGCGGCATCGTCATCGCGGCGGGGATCGTCCTCGCGCGTCAGGTGCGGCCGCCGGCGCCGTCGCCGGACTAGCCGTCCGGTCGCTAGACTCTCGGGCGCACGAGCGAGGTCCGGTTTGGCGCCAAGGCGCCTTCCCAACCCGTTCGAGTACGTGGGAAGGGAGGTGTTCACATGGCAACCGGAACCGTGAAGTGGTTCAACGATGCAAAGGGGTACGGCTTCATCGCGCCCGACGAGGGCACGAAGGACCTCTTCGTTCACTTCTCCAACATCGCCGGCGAGGGCTTCAAGTCCCTGACCGAGGGATCGCGGGTCGAGTACGAGGCCCGGGAGGGGACGAAGGGCCCCGAGGCGACGAACGTCATTCCGATCGAGGGCTGAGGCCCCTTCGGAGCCCAACCGTTAGGGCGGCGGCCGTCGAGGCCGCCGGGCGGGACGAGGGGGAGCAGGTCGTCGGGCTCGACGCCCCCTCGCTCGCAGACTTGCACGTGTTGCGGTTTCGTCACGGACCGCGCGGAACGCGCGCGCTCGTCGCCGATAGGCTGAAAGCGGAGGGAGGCCCGCGGCGGCCCCGGGAGCACGAACCTGTGACACGCCCTCCGCGGACGTGACGAGGCGGCCGGATATCCTGGCTCCATGCCCGTGAACCAGTGGCCGGGAGGGGCTTCGCACTCGTGAGCGGGCGCACCCTCGTCGTCGATTTCGACGGCACCATCACCGAGCAGGACCTGCTCGACGAGATCGCGCTCACCTTCGGAGACGAGGAGGTCTACCGGGAGGTCGACGTCGGGCTCGACGAGAACCGGCTCACGCTCAATGAGGTGATCCGGCGCGAGTTCGAGCCCGTGCGGGCGCCGCTCGACGAGGTGCAGGGCTGGGTCCTCGACAACGTCCGCGTCCGCCCGGGCTTCCGCGAGCTCGTCGGGCTCGCGCGGCAGAGGGGCTGGCGCTTCGTCATTGTGTCCTCGGGGTTTCGCGAGCTGATCGAGCCCGTGCTCGAGCGCGAGGGCCTCATGGACGTGGAGCTCCTCTCCAACTCGATCGACCCCGACCCGACCGGCTGGAGGGTTCGGTTCCGCACGCACGAGCCCTGCGACGTCTGCGGCGAGCCGTGCAAGCGGGCGACCGCCGCGGGGCTCGCGGACGGGACCGACCTCGTGTACGTGGGCGACGGCTACTCGGACCGCTGCGCAGCCGAGCTCGCGGACGTCGTCTTCGCCCGTCGCGGCCTGGCGCGCTACCTCGACGAGCGCGGACATCCCTACGAGCCGTTCGACGACTTCCACCAGATCGCTGAACGCCTCGCTTCCTAGGCCGTTCGACTTCGGGCTCTCGACCGAGCGCTACCGGGTGTTCGGCCCCGACCTCGCGAACCTCTGGCAGGACGGGCGGCTCCATCGCGTCTTCGGCGGAACGGAAGCACGGATCGGCCCGGGGCCCGACGGCGTGACCGTCGAGCCGGGAGACCCCGCGCTCGCCGAGCCGGTGCGGCTGTACCTGGGCGCGGCCTTCGACCTCGACGCGTTCGCCGCCTTCGCCGCCGGCGAGCCGGTCCTCGCCGAGCTCGTCCCACGGCTGCGCGGCTTTCGCCCCTCGCTCGTCCCTGACGCCTTCGAGACGCTCGTGACGTCCATCACCGCCCAGCAGATCTCGCTGCGCGCGGCGTTCAGCATCCGCAACCGCCTCATCGAGGCCTTCGGATCGAGAGCGGCCCGCGCGTACGCGTTCCCGACGCGGGAGCGGCTCGCCGGGGCGGCCGCGGAGGACCTGACGGCGCTGGGCTTCTCGCGCCGGAAGGCGGAGTACACGATCGGCCTCGCGCGCGCCGATCTCGACCTCGCCGCTCTCGGCACCCTCCCCGACGACGACGTGAAGGCGCGCCTCGTTGCGCTCCCGGGCATCGGCGAGTGGACGGCGGACTGGTTTCTCGCCCGTCATCTCGGGCGGCCAGGCGCCTGGCCGGCGGGAGACCTCGGCCTGCGCAAGGCCGTGGCGCACTACTTCGGCGACGTCGACCCGCGCGCGGTCGGTGCGCGCTTTTCGCGCTTTGCGAACCTGGCGGCCCACTACCTGCTGCTCGGCCTGCGCTCCCCAGACTGAGCGAGCATCTAGGGTTCCGGCGAGATGGCCTACGAGGCGAAGATCGAGGGGCTTCCGACCGACGAGACGCTGCGGCGGATCGTCGAGGAGGCGCGCGCCGCCGGCGAGGACCGGGTCGAGATCGAGACGACCCGGGACGTCGGCGAGGCGTGGATCCGCGCCGGCTTCACCGAGCTCGCGCGCGTCCTCGAAGCGCCGGTGGACGCGCTCGAGGCCCACGTCGCGGGCGAGAAGGAGCCCTCGCTCGGATCGATCCACGTGCAGACGGACGACGTGGACGGCGTCGTGCGCGCCGTCCGCCAGTTCGTGCCGCGGTTGCCCGGCGGCTCGCGGGGAAGCGTCGTCCTCGCGCCTCGGGACGGGTGGACCTCCGTCTACGACGAGGTCAGCGACCGCGAGCCAGAGATGCTCCGCCGGCTCGCCAAGGAGCTCTCCGACCGCATGGGCGCCTTCGTCGTCGCCATGGGGGCGGAGGAAGGCCAGGTCGCCAGGTACATCGCCTTCGAGCGCGGGCGCGTCGTCGACGAGTACCTGTCCGTGCCCGAGTACTACGGGCC
>DATBJE010000074.1:0-6283 GCA_036556565.1 Gaiellaceae bacterium | reverse complement strand
CGGGGCGTCGAGGTCGTCTTCTTCTTCTCCGCGACCTGCCGGCTCTGCCGCCAGCTCGCTCCCGGCGTCGCGGCACTCGCCCGCCAGGGCCTCAGGGTGCGCGTCGTCGAGGAGGAGCAGGAGGGCGACGTCTTCGAGGAGTGGAACGTGCCGGGGACGCCGTTCGTCGTCCACGCGATCGACGGCGCGGTCGCCGCCAAGGGGACGGTCAACACGCTCGAGGAGCTCGAGATGCTCCTCGACGCCGGGCGGGCCAGGGTCCATGCCGCCGCGTGATGCCCTCGACCGCTCGGCCGAGCGGCTGTCGGCAAAGCTCGCCGAGTCGACGACGCGCCGCTCCTTCCTCGGGAGGCTCGGCGCGGCCGCGCTCGCGGTCGCCGGCGGCTCCGCGGTCGCCGCGGCGGTGAAGCCCGACGAGGCCGACGCCTTCCACTTCTGCGGGCATATCTGGACGACCGGTTCCTGCCCGAGCCCCTACCCGCCCCTCTCGCGCATCGACCGCAAGGGCTTCCCGCTCCACCCCAAGAACGGAAAGCCGATCGACAACCTCGGCCGCTTCGTCGACCCGGCCGGCAATCCGGTCGACGGCAACGGGAACCGGCTCGTCGGTCCCGACGGCGACGAGCTGCCCGCGGGGCCACGGACCCGCATCTGCGAGGACTGGACGCGCGAGCGGCACGGCCTCAACGACGTGCGCACGCAGGGGTCGTGGTTTCGCTGCTGCGGCGGGCAGATCCGCAAGCTGGTCGACTGCTGCTCCCACAGCCAGCGCCGCATCAACGGGGACGCGTCGCTCGTCGGCTACTGCTGGGGCGGCCGCCGGGTCTACTGCGTCATGTACTACGACACGGGGCTTCCGTGCTGATCGAGGCCGGCGTCGCGCTCGCCGCGCTCATGGCCGGGGTCTCCGGCGCCTGGTCGCCCTGAGGACTGTCCATGCTGGAGACCTTCACTCCCGCCGTGTGCGGGAGCCGCAAGCGCCAGATCGTCGCCCAGGCCCTCTTCGCCGCGACCGCCGTGGCCACGGCGGCGACGCTCGGGCTCGCGCTCGGAGCTCTCGGCAGCGCGCTCGGCGCGCGGCAGGCGGTCCTGGCGGCGGCCGGGCTCGCGCTGATCGCCGCGGCACGCGAGGCCGGCATCGTCCGCTTCCCGCTGCCGCAGGCGCGCCGGCAGGTGCCCGAGCGGTGGCGCTTCGAGCTGCCGCTCCCCGTCTGGGCGACCGGCTACGGCGCCGGGCTCGGAGCCGGGTTCTTCACGTACCAGCCGGTGTCGACCTTCTGGGTCGCCTGCGCCGCCGCGCTCGCGCTCGGCCGCCCGCTGCCGGCGGCGCTCTGTCTCTCGCTCTACGGTGTCGGCCGCGCGGCGATGGTCGTCTGGCCGCGCCGGCGCGGCGACGACCCGACCGCCGCCGTCGAGCGCCTCGCCGGCCGCCGCGGCGCGCTCCTGCGGGCCAACGCGGCGACGCTCGTCGCGTGCGGCGTCCTGCTCGCGCTCGCGCCCGCGGCGGGCGGAGCCGTCATGGTCCAGGGCGGCGCCCTCGACCCGTCGGTCGACCGCGGCAACCTCGCGTTCGCGACGCAGGACGGGAGTGTCGTGATCCGGCCGCTCGGAGGCGGCCCCGACGTGGTGATTCCGGACGCGCGCGAGCCCTCGCTGTCCGGCAACCACGTCGCGGTCGTCGACGGGGCCGGCGTCACCGTCTGGGACTGGCAGTCCGAGACGCCGGTCGAGACCGTCCCGGGCGTCTCCCATCCGGCGCTCGCGTGGCCGTTGCTCGCCTACGTCCGGGTCGACTCGAGCTCGCGCGTGATCGTCGTCCGCAACCTCGAGAACCCCGGCGACCAGGGCCAGGTGCGCGCCCGGGTGAAGCGGTCGGTCGACCTCGGCCGGCCGTCCCTGCGCGGCAACCGCCTCGCCTGGCACACGGCCTCGCGGCGTTCCTCGAGCATTCTCGTAAAGACGCTCGGGGCCAAGGCGCCGCGCGTCGTCGCCCGCAGCCGCATCTCGCTGCTCGCCAACCCGTCGCTCGCCGGGTCGCGGATCGTCTGGGTCGAGCAGCGCTCGGGCAAGTCCTACCTCAGGGTCGGCTCGGTCCGGAACCGGAAGGTGCGCACGCTCGAGCGGCTCCCCGGCCGCGGGCGGACGTACTGGACGACCGCCCTGAGCGCCGACTGGGTGTATGCGACGCGCTGGCGGCTGGCGACCGGCGGCGCGAGCATCCTCGGGACGCGCCGGTAGCGACGTTTCTCCCGGCCAGTCCCCCGGTAGAGGGACTGCAAAGCGTCGGTCCGGCCGTATAGTCCGGTTTGCAGCGGGCAGGGGTGCCCGGTGCATGGGAAGAGGTACAAGGGAGAGAATTGATGCGGCCTTTCTCGTCCATGCGGCTGTGCGTGCTGGCGCTCGCCGCTTTCGTCGCGCTTGCCCTCGCAGGGCCGGCGGCTGCCGAGCGCTACGTCGTCCTGTACAAGGAGCACGGCTGGTCGGTCTGGGGCGCGAAGGGCGACGTCCAGAACGCGGGAGGCTCGCTCGTCGCCGCCTATCCGGAGATCGACGTCGTCGTCGCGGAGTCATCCGACCCGGGCTTCCCGGCGAGGATGGACCGCGTCCGCGGAGTGGAGGGCGTCGCCGCGTCCGGGAGCTCGGTCGCGTCCGCCGCCGGCCACTCGTGGGGAGGCGACGGCGGCTCCGGCCACCCGGTCTCCGACGATGACACCTTCTCGCCGCTCCAGTGGTGGTCGCAGCGGATCAACGCGCCCGACGCGCACGCGATCACGGGCGGGAGCCGCAAGGTCGTCGTCGGCGTCATCGACACGGGCGTGGACCCGACCCATCCCGACCTCGACGGCAACATCGACTGGTCGCGGAGCGCGTCGTGCGTGAGCGGCGCGGCGGTTCGCGACCCGGCGGCCTGGAACGACGATTCGGGCCACGGCACGAACGTCGCCGGCGTGATCGCCGCCGAGGCCAACGGCATCGGGATCGTCGGCATCGCGCCGAACGTGCGGCTTGCGGTCGTCAAGGCGAGCGTCCACTCGGGCGACAGCGACTTCTTCCTGCCCGACGCCGTCATCTGCTCGCTCATGTGGGCTGCCGACCACGACGTCGACGTCGCCAACAACAGCTACTCGACGGACAGCGCGCTCTCGGGCGGGACGACCTCGTTCTGCAAGAACGACGAGGAGCAGCGCGTCATCATCAAGGCGGTCGGGCGCGCGGTCGAGTTCGCGCAGCGGCGGGGCGTCTCCGTCGTCGCGTCGGCCGGGAACGACGGCATCGACGTCAAAGACCCGGCGAACGCGGGCTGCAAGCGGCTGCCGAGCCAGCTGCCCGGCGTGATCGCGGTCTCCTCCATCGGCCTGGACGACCGGCTCGCCGCGGGGCCGCCCTCGAACGTCGGGCTCGGCTACGTGGACGTGACCGCCCCGGGCGGGGACTTCCTCCAGGGCGTCCCGCCGGCCGGGCTCGTGCTCGGGCCGTGGCCGGCCGCCTTCCAGGTGCCGCGCCTCCTCTGCGACCCGTGCTCCGGGCCGAACCCCGGGTACTACCGGTACTTCGCGGGCACGTCGCAGGCCGCGGCCCAGGTGAGCGGCGTGGCGGCGCTCGTCGTCGGCGAGCTCGAGAACGACGATCGGCACCGGGGCTGGTGGAGCCGGGGGAGGAAGGCCGACCCCGAGCGGGTGGCGAGCATCGTCCGGCGCACGGCCGAGCCGCTGCCGTGCCCGGAGGGCGACGCCCGCTGCGTCACCGTCGGGAAGTCGACGAGCTTCTACGGCCGAGGCCTCGTGGACGCCCTCGCGGCCGTCGAGGCCGCCGACCGCGACTAGGCCGGGGCTAGACTCGTGCCCGTGGCCGAGGTCGTCGGAATCTGGCGCGCGCCGGCGCGGCGCGTCCCGATGGAGGCGCTCGACGAGGCGCAGGTGCTCGCCGACGGGCTCGACGGGTGCGCGCATCGTCGTCCCGGGAAGCGCTCCGTCCTCTTCGTGGCGGCCGAAGACCTCGAGGCCGTCGACGTCGTGCCGGGCGCCGTCCGCGAGAACTTCACGGTGAGCGGCGCCGACGTCATGGGCTGGCCGGTCGGTCAGCGCGTGCAGGTCGGCGAGGCCGAGTTCGAGATCTCCATGGTCTGCGATCCCTGCCACTTGATGGAGGAGATCAGGCCTGGCCTGCAGGCGGAGATCGAGGGGCGGCGGGGCATGCTCGCCTCGGTCGTCAGGACGGGCGCCGTCCGCCGCGGCGACGAGGTGGTCGCCGTCGGCCCCTGAGATGGCGGTCGCCCCGGCCGGGATCGTGACGGGTGTGAGCAGCAGCCCCGCCCACACGATGCGGAAGCCGACTCGCGATGCCATCCGGCTCCTCGCAGGCCTGGGCGTCGAGGACGACGCCCACCTCGGCGAGACGGTCAAGCACCGCTCACGGGTGCGCCGCGACCCGACGCAGCCCAACCTGCGGCAGGTCCACCTCATCCACGCCGAGCTCCACGACGAGCTCGCCGCCGAGGGCCTCGCGGTCCTGCCCGGCGAGATGGGCGAGAACGTGACCACGCGCGGGCTCGACCTGCTCGGCCTGCCCGTCGGTGCTCGTCTCCTGCTCGGCGAGTCGGCGGTCGTGGAGGTCACGGGCCTTCGCAACCCGTGCACGCAGCTCGACGGCGTCCGGCAGAGGTTGATGGCGGCGACGCTCGACCGCGACGAGCACGGCGGCCTCGTGCGCAAGGCGGGCGTGATGAGCGTCGTCGTGGCGGGCGGCGACGTGTACCCCGGCGACCCGATCCGGGTCGAGCTCCCGCCCGGCCCTCACCGCCCGCTCGAACCGGTCTGAGAACGCGGCTCAGGCGGCCTTGACGCCGGCGATGAGGCGCTCGACCGAGTCCTTCGCGTCGCCGAAGAGCATCGCCGTGTTCGGGCGGTAGAAGAGATCGTTGTCGATCCCGGCGAAGCCCGGGCTCATGCTGCGCTTGAGGACGACGACGTTCGCCGCCTGGTCGACGTTGAGGATGGGCATCCCGTAGAGCGGGCTCTCGGGATCCTCCCGCGCGGCCGGGTTCGTGACGTCGTTCGCGCCGATGACGAGGACGACGTCGGTACGCGGGAAGTCCGGGTTGATGTCCTCCATGTCGCGCAGCTGCGGGTACGGCACGTTCGCCTCGGCGAGGAGCACGTTCATGTGGCCCGGCATCCGGCCCGCGACCGGGTGGATGCCGTACTTCACGTCGACACCGCGGCGCTCGAGCAGGTCGGCGAGCTCGCGGACGCTGTGCTGGGCCTGCGCGACCGCGAGGCCGTACCCGGGGACGATGACCACGCGGGAGGCGTAGGCGAGCATCACCGCCGCGTCCTCGGCGGTGACCTCGCGGTAGCTCTTCCCCTCGGCCGACTCGGGCGCGCCGTCGGGCGCCGCGGCCGGCGCCGTGCCGAACGCGCTGAAGAGGACGTTCGCGAGCGAGCGGTTCATGGCGCGGCCCATGAGGACGGTGAGCAGCGTCCCGGAGGCGCCGACGAGCGTGCCGCCGATGATGAGCGCGACGTTGTCGAGGACGAAGCCCGTCGAGGCGGCGGCGAGGCCGGTGAAGGCGTTCAGGAGCGAGATCACGACGGGCATGTCCGCGCCGCCGATCGGGAGGACGAGGAGGGCGCCGAAGAGGAGGGCGCCGACCACGAGCGCGACCGCCCACGGCCCCGACTCGGTCGACCCGGCGACGACGCCGATGGCGACGAGCGCCACGAACAGCGCCGCGTTGACCAGCTGCTGGCCGGGAAAGACGAGCGGCCGCCCCGGCAGGACCTCCTGGAGCTTCCCGAACGCGACGAGGCTCCCCGAGAAGCTGATCGAGCCGATGAGGGCGGAAAAGAGCATCGCCCCCATCTCGTCCGGCGGGACGTGGCCCGCTGCCGGCGTGAGCCGGTGGAACTCCGCGGCGGCGATGAGCGCGGCGGCACCGCCCCCGACCCCGTTGAAGAGCGCCACCATCTGCGGCATCGCGGTCATGCGCACGAGCCGGGCCGAGGCGACCCCGATCACCGACCCGACCGCCACCCCGCCGGCGATGAGCCAGTAGGAGTCGATCACCGGGCTCGCGAGCGTGAAGCCGAGCGCGATCGCCATCCCCACGGCGGCCGCGAGGTTCCCCGAGCGCGCCGTCGCGGGCGAGGAGAGGCGCTTGATCCCGACGATGAGGAAGACGCTGGCGACGAGGTAGGCGACGTCGATCGTCGTCTGCGAGAGCGCGAAGATCACTCCCTGTCCTCGGGCTTTCGCTTGAACATCTCGAGCATGCGGTCGGTGA
>DATBJE010000073.1:0-1765 GCA_036556565.1 Gaiellaceae bacterium | reverse complement strand
GCGACGACGGTCAGGTCGTCGGCGACGCGATCGAGGGCCTGGTGGTGGAAGCTGTCGACCTCGATCTCGTCGGCGCCGAGGGCCTCGTGGAGCCTGCTCCCGGGCTCGATCTCGATGGTGTGGCGGGGGTGCGGGGGCACGTCGTCCTCGCCCTCGAGGGAGGAGCGCTCGACCTCCTTCCACGCTGTCCAGCCGCGGTCGGTGGGGTGCTCTGCCCACTCGTCCTTGAGACTGATGTCCTGGACGAGTGTCCCGCCGAGGGCGACGTTGAGGATCTGGATCCCGCGGCACATGCCGAGGATCGGGAGCCCGCGCTCGAGCGCACGCTCCGTGAGCTCGAGCTCGAACGCGTCGCGGCGGGGCTCGGTCGAGGAGAGGTGGTCGGTCGGCTCCTGGCCGTAGCGGCTCGGGTCGATGTCGCGGCCGCCGCCGAGGAGGATCCCGTCGCACGCGTCGAGCGCGTCCTCGAGGTCGACCCGCGGGAGCGTCAGCCCGACGCCGCCCGCGAGGGCGACCGGCCGCTGGAAGCCCACGCCGGCGTAGTCGCCGAAGTCGTGCAGCCCGAGCGACAGGCCGATCACCGGCTTCGTCCGCTCCTTCGCCATCCCGCCGCGACTTCTAGCAGAGAGCCCGCTGCCGACCTCCACCATCTAATTGCCTTCTGGGCAATAGCGTTTCATAACTGCCATACTGACGGTACCATGCCCCGCACCGGAAAGCCAGCGACCCGGCACGTCGCCGCGGTCGAGCGCGCGATCGTCGTGCTCGACGCTCTCGCGGGGGACGACGGCGAGCTGGGGACGAACGAGATCGCCCGGCGCACCGGCCTCCACGCCAGCACCGTCTCGCGCCTCCTCGCCACCCTCGCCGACGCCGGCATCGTCGAGCACGTCGAGGACACGGGGCGCTACCGGCTCGGCATCCGCCTCCTCCAGCTCGGCAACGCCGTGCTCGCGCGCCTCGACCTGCGGGAGGTCGCCCGGCCCGAGCTGCGGGCGCTCGTCGCCGAGACGGGTGAGACGGCGACCCTGAGCGCACCCGGCGACCCCGACGCGGTCACCGTGGACTTCGTCCAGAGCGGCTCGTCGGTTCAGAGCGTCGCGACGCTCGGACGCCCGAGCGTCGCCCACGCGACGGCGACGGGGAAGGTCGCGCTCGCCTTCGGGCAGGTCGAGCTCGGGGCGGGGCGCCTCCCCGCCTTCACGCCCCTGACGATCACCGACCGCACCGCCCTCGCGGCCGAGATCGAGGCCGTCCGGGAGCAGGGCTGGGCCCAGTCGCTGGGCGAGCGCGAGGAGGACCTGAACGCGATCGCGGCCCCCGTGCGCGGGAGCAGCGGGGAGCTCGCCGCCGTCATCGGCCTCCAGGGCCCGGCCTCCCGCTTCGACGACGCCGCACGGGGCGCTGCGCTCCTACCGCTCCTGGCGCGTGCAGCGGCGGTCTCGAACGCTTTAGGCTGGCGGCCTACGCACGAGGAGGCTCAATGAGCACCGACACGGGAATCATCCGGACGGCTTTCTACAAGGTCCAGGAGCAGATCGGCGGCGAGTTCATGGACTGGGAGGGCTGGTACTGGCCGAGCACCTTCGGCGACGCGGTCGCCGAGCACAACGCGATCCGCCGCGACGTGGGCGTGTGGGACGAGTCGCCGCTTCGCAAGTGGGACTTCACCGGCCCCGACGCGCTCGCGGCCGCCGACCGCATCTTCACGAACGACATGCTCGGGCTCGAGATCGGCCAGATCCGCTACGCGCCCTTCTGCGAC
>DATBJE010000072.1:0-8867 GCA_036556565.1 Gaiellaceae bacterium | reverse complement strand
CGACGAGTCCATCCTCACCGGCGAGTCCGACTCGGTGCCGCGGACGCCTGGCGACGAGGTGCGCTCGGGCTCGTTCGCCGTCGAGGGGTCGGGCACCTACGTCGTCAGCGCCGTCGGGCCGGAGAGCTACGCGGAGCGCATCGCCGGCCAGGCGCGCGCGTTCCGGCATCCCCGCTCGCCGCTCGAGCGCGACCTCAACCGGCTGCTGATCATCCTCGTCGGCGTGATGATCCCGCTGGGGCTGCTCCTCGGGTTCGCCCTCTGGGAGCTCGAGGTGCCGCTGGACGAGGCGGTCCCGCGCTCCGTGGCGGCCGTCGTCAGCCTCGTCCCGGAGGGGCTCATCCTGCTCACGAGCCTCACCTACGCGGTGGCGGCGCTGCGGATGGCGCGCAAGGGCGCCCTGGCGCAGCAGCTGAACGCGATCGAGTCGCTCGCCGCCGTCGACGTCGTCTGCCTCGACAAGACGGGGACGCTCACCGAGGGCGGCCTGCGGGTCGTCGCGCTCGTCCCCTCGAGCGGAGAGCAGGAGGAGGAGCTCGCGGACGCGCTCGCGCGCTACGCGGCGAGCTCTCCGAGCCGGAACGCGACGCTCGAGGCGATCGCCGAGTCGCGCGCCGCCGAGCCGGAGGCGGTCTCCGCCCACGTGCCGTTCGCGTCGCGCCGAGGCTGGAGCGCGGTGCAGATGGACGGCTCGGGCTACGTGCTCGGCTCGCCCGAGCACTTCCCGCTCGGGCGCCTCGCCGCACGCGCCGAGTCGGAGGCCCGGAGCGGCCGGCGCGTCCTCGCCTTCGGCACCACGGACACCTCGCTCGCCGAGCCCGACCCGGTCGAGCCGCCGGCCGGAATCGTGCCGCTCGGCCTCGTCGTCCTCGCCGAGCAGCTCCGGCGGGACGCGCGCGAGACGGTCGAGTTCTTCCGGGCGCAGGGGATCACGCTCAAGGTGATCTCCGGCGACGCGCCCGACACGGTCGCCGCGATCGCGGAGGACGCCGGGATCCCGAACGCCGACGCCCCGCTCGACGGGCGCAGCCTCCCCGACGACGAAGCCGAGATGGAGCAGATGGCGCTGGCGGCCTCCGTCGTCGGCCGCATCTCTCCCGAGGGCAAGAAGCGGGTCGTCGAGGCGCTCACGCGGTCGGGGAGCTACGTGGCGATGGTCGGCGACGGGGTGAACGACGTGCCGGCCCTGAAGGTTGCGCGCCTCGCCATCGCCCAGGGGACCGGCGCCCAGATCGCGAAGAGCGTGGCCGACCTCGTCCTCGTGCGGGGCGACTTCTCCGCGGTGCCCTCCATGGTCGACGAGGGACGGAAGATCCTGCGCAACCTCCAGCGGGTCGCCAAGCTCTTCGTGACGAAGTCGGCCTTCGCCGCCTTCCTCATCCTCTCGATCGGGATGACGCCGATCGCGTACCCCGTCCTGCCGCGCCACCTCACTCTTGCCGCCACGCTCGCCGTCGGCATCCCGGGCTTCTTCCTCGCCCTCGCGCCCAGCTCGGGCCGCCTGCCCCGAACCGGCTTCCTGCGGGACGTGGGCAACTTCGCGGTGCCGGCGGGGACAGCCGCCGGCCTCGGCGTGCTTTCGAGCTACCTCTTCTCCTACTACGTCCTCGACCTCGGCCTGCTCGAGGCGAGGACCGTGGCGACGTCGGTCCTCATCCTCGTCGGGCTGTACCTCATCCTCGTGCTCGAGGCCTCCGGCCGCCTGCGCGGCGCCGCCGTGACGACGCTCTGCCTGGCGCTGCTCGGCGCCTACGCCGCCGTGCTCGCCGTGCCCGGGCTGCGGGACTTCTTCGAGCTCGTCCCGCTCGGCGTCACGGGGTCGCTGACCGTGGTCGGAGGCACGGGCCTCGCGATCGCCGGCCTCTGGCTCACCGACGAGCGCTTCACGCCCGGCGGCGAGACCCGGCTCCGGTCAGGCTCGGGGGGTCCGGTACGGGCGGAGGTAGACGAACCAGTAGAGGGCGGCGACCATCACGGTCCCGCCGATGAGGTTGCCGATCGTGACGGGCAGGAGGTTGTCGACGAGGAACGCGCTCCAGGTGAGCCCTGACACGTCGGGAGCGCTCGTCAGGCCTGCGAGCCAGCCGTCGTTCGAGGCGATGAAGAGCGCCTCCGGGATGAAGTACATGTTGGCGATCGAATGCTCGAACCCCGCCGCGACGAAGGCCGCGATCGGCGGGATGATCGCGAGGATCCTGTCGGTCGTCGTGCGCGCGCTGTAGCAGAGCCACACGGCCAGGCACACGAGCGCGTTGCAGAGCGCGCCGAGGACGATCGCCTGCCCGAAGCCGAGGCTCGTCTTGGCGATCCCGATGGCGAGGGCCTGCTCGCCGACCGCGCCGCCGCCGAGCTCGTACTGGCGGCCCGCGTAGACGAGGGCGGCGGTGGCGATCGCGCCGACGAAGTTGCCGACGTAGACCACGACCCAGGTCCACAGGAGACGCCGGGTGGTGACGCGTCGGCCGGCCCAGGCCATGACGACGAGGTTGTTGCCGGTGAAGAGCTCGGCGCCGGCGACGACGACGAGGATGAGCCCGAGCGTGAAGGCCAGGCCGCCGAGCAGGCGGACGACGCCGAAGGCGAGGTCGCCGCTCCCGGCGGTCACCGTCGTGGCGAACACCGCGCCCATGGCGATGAACGCGCCCGCGAGCACGGCGAGGACGAAGATCTTCTCGGTCGCGAGCGCCGCCTTCGCGGCGCCGACCTCCTCGGCCCGCCCGGCCATCGCGGGCGGCGGGAGCGCGTCGAGTCCGCCGGAGGGGAAGGCCGGGGCGTCGGGCGCCTGCGTGGTCATGCGGGTCAGTTCGCCGCGGCGGCCGGCTGGCCTGCCGGTGGGGAAACCTGATTGGATGGGGCGGGTGTGGTTCCTGGCCGCGTTCGCGTTCCGCTGGCTCTCGAGCGTCGTCGCGCTCTTCGTGGCGGCCTGGATCGTCCCCGGCGTGGGCTACGGGGACGACTTCTGGGTGCTCTTCCTCGCCGGCCTCGTCTTCACGACGGTGAACATCTTCATCCGCCCGATCGTTATCCTGCTCGCCATCCCGGCGCTCATCCTCACGCTCGGGCTCGCGCTCATCCTCGTAAACACGTTCATGCTCTACCTCACCGACTGGATCGTCCCGAGCTTCGAGACGGGGAGCTTCTGGTCGACGCTCGGCGCGGCGCTCATCGTCTCGATCGTCAATCTGATCATCGACGCCGTCCTGAAGCCGGAGCGGCAGGCCCGGACGGCGAGGGCCTGACCGGATGACCGAGCAGGCTCCTTCCACGGCACCGCCCAAGGGCGGTGGGATGAGCGGAGGGCGCATCGTCCTCGCCGTCTTCGGCGCGCTCGCCGTGCTCATCGCCGTCGCGCTCCTCGCAGCCGGCGGGTTCCTGCTCTGGGCGGACCGGACGCAGCGGGACGAGGACGGGTTCTTCACCTCGCCCACCGAGCTCTTCGAGACCGACGCCAACGCCCTCGTCTCGGACGGCTTCGACATCACGTCCTCGGACGCCGCCGACGAGGACGTCCCCGGCTTCCTCCTCTCCGAGGGCCGTCTCGGCACCGTGCGCGTGCGCGCGACCTCGACCGATCCCGGCGAGTCGATCTTCATCGGGATCGGCCCCGAGGACGACGTCCGCTCCTACCTCGACGGGGTCGCCTACGACGTCGTCGAGGACTTCGACGTCGACCCGTTCCGGGTCGACTACCGGCGGGTCTCGGGAATGCAGGAGCCCGCGATCCCGTCGCAGCAGCGGTTCTGGGCCGCGTCCGCCTCGGGCGCGGGCGAGCAGGCCGTCGAGTGGCCGATCGAGAAGGGCACGTGGGCGATCGTCGTCATGAACGCCGACGGGTCGGCCGACGTCGCCGTCGACCTCGACCTGGGGGCGAAGGTGTCCTTCATCCTCTGGCTCGCGATCGGCCTGCTCGTCGCGGGCGCCCTGCTGCTCCTGGCCGGCGCCCTGATGATGGCCTTCGCGCTCCGCAGCCGCGAGGGGGAGGCAGCGGCTCCCGCCGCGCCGCCGCCCGCGCCGGTCGCGGCCGAGGGCGACGAGGCGCCCTATCCGGTGCAGCTCGAGGGGACGCAGGACGCCGAGCTCAGCCGCTTCCTCCCGCTCGTCAAGTGGCTCCTCGTCCTGCCGCACGTGCTCCTGCTCGCAGTCCTCTGGATCGTGTTCTTCGCCCTCACCGTGGTCGCGGGCGTGGTGATCCTCTTCACCGAGCGCTACCCGCGGACGATCTTCGACTTCAACGTCGGCGTTCTCCGCTGGACGTGGCGCGTCGCCTTCTACGCCTACGGCGCGCTCGGCACCGACCGCTACCCGCCGTTCGCCCTGAGCCGCGTGGACTACCCGGCGACGTTCGAGGTGCCGTATCCGGAGCGGCTCTCGCGCGGCCTCGTGCTCGTGAAGTGGTGGCTCCTGGCGATCCCCCAGTACATCGTCATCAGCGTTCTCGGGACCGGGTTCTTCTGGCCCACAGGGTGGTGGGGGTCGCCGTGGTGGGACAGCGGTGGCTGGTGGTGGCCGGGGCTCATCGGCGCGCTCGCGCTCGTCGCCGGCGGCGGGCTCCTGCTCTTCGGCCGCTACCCGCGCGACGTCTTCGAGCTCCTCCTCGGGGCCAACCGCTGGGTGTACCGCGTGGTCGCCTACGCCGCGCTCATGCGCGACGAGTACCCGCCGTTCCGCTTCCGGCGCTAAATGAGTTCAGAGCTCCTTTCGGGGCGCATCCAGCCTCAAGCGACCTCCCCGCGAAGCCGATTCAGTACCCGATGGCCGAAGCCAATCGTCTGCGCGCGCTGCTCGAGCTCTCGAGGACGCTCTCGTCGAGCCTCGACCTGCGCGAGGTCCTGCACGAGTTCACCAGGCGCGCCGCCGAGCTCACCGGCGCGACCACCGCCGAGCTCTCCACGTACGACCGCGTCCGAGGCGTCCTCGTCATGCTCACCGAGTACGTCCAGGGGGCGGACGAGATCACGGTCACGGGCGGCCGCGTGTACGACCTCGCGGAGTTCCCGGCCACACAGCTCGTGCTCGACACGCAGAAGCCCCTCCAGATCCGCGTCGCGAACCACGACGACGACGCCGCGGAGCGGGTGATCCTCGCCGAGCAGGGCCAGGCGTCGCTGCTCATGCTCCCGCTCGTCGCCCGCGGCGAGACGATCGGCCTCATGGAGATCGTCGATGCCCGCGATCGCATGTGGGACGAGGCCGACGTGGCGTTCTGCCGCGCGCTCTGCGACATCGTCGCGATCGCCATCCGCAACGCACTGCTCTTCGAGGAGCTGCACGAGACCGCCGCGCGCGACAAGCTGACCGGGCTCTACAACCGCCGCCTCTTCGAGGAGCAGTTCGACGCCGCCGTCGCGCGCAGCCTCCGTGCGAGCGAGGAGCTGACGCTCCTCGTCGTCGATCTCGACGGGCTCAAGCGGATCAACGACCTCGGCGGCCACGGCGCGGGCGACCTCGCCCTGCGGACGCTCGCCGACGCGATCCAGGCCTCGATCAGGGCGAGCGACGTCGCCTGCCGGCTCGGGGGCGACGAGTTCGCGGTCATCCTGCCGTCGTCGGGGCCCGACGACGCCATGAAGGTGGCGGAGCGCGCCCAGGACACCCTGGCCGAGATCGGCCGCGGCCAGTACAGCTTCTCGGGTGGCATCGCCCGCATGACGCCGGCGCAGTCCTCGGCGGAGGACGTCTACCGCCTCGCCGACCTCGCCGCCTACCGCGCGAAGGCGGCCGGCGGCGCGCGCACCCTGCTCGCGATCGAGTCGAAGCAGACCGTCCGGCGCGTGTCCTAGTCCCTAAAGACCCTGCTCGACCGCGGGAGCGGCCTGCGAAGCGGACAGACGGTGCTCGAGGTCGAGCCGGTCGTCCGCGTGCTCGATCAGGAGGGGATCGTGGGTCGCGCAGACGACGGCGGCGCCCGAGGTGCGCGCGAGGTCGAGCAGGAGCCGCGAGACCGCGAGCGCGTTCGCCTGGTCGAGCCGGGCGGTCGGCTCGTCGGCGAGCAGGAGGGCGGGCCGGGCCGCGACCGCCCGGGCGACCGCCGCCCGCTCCTGCTGGCCGCTCGACAGGTCCGAAGCCCGGCGCCCGGACGCGCCCGCCAGCCCCACGGCCGCCAGGGCCTCGGAGGCCCGCTCGCGGACCTCGGCGCCCTCGATGCCGCGGAGGGAGAGCCCGAGCTCGACGTTCTCGGTCGCGGTGAGGAAGGGCACGAGCCCCGTGGACTGGCTGACGAGCGCGATGTGCTCCCCCCGGAACCGCGCTCGCGCGTCGCGGTCGAGCGCCGAGATCGCCGTGCCGAGCACGTGCACCTCGCCCTCCGTCGGGACGTCCATGCCGGCCAGGAGGTGGAGGAGGGTCGTCTTCCCCGAGCCGGAGGGCCCGGTGACCACGCCGAGACGGCCGGAGGAGAAGCCCGCGTCGAGCGCGCTGAGCGCGGTGGCCGCGGACCTGCCCTCGCCGTAGGTCCTGGTCACCCCGCGCGTCTCGGCCGTCACCTCGACGACGGGGGCCGCCGTCGGCGGAGCGTCCTCCTCGGGCTCCGCGACGGGCGCGGCGCCGCCCGGAGCGGCAGCGAGCAGGATCCCCTCCTCGTGGAGCCGTGCCGTCGCGCGCGCGTGGATCCCCGTACGGCGCAGGAGCTCCTCGGAGAGGCGGAGCCAGCCGCCGCGCCCGACGACGATCGCCTCGTCCCGTCCGTCGGGCAGCGCGGCCTCCTCGCTCACCCGGCCGTCACGCACCCGGACGATGCGGTCGGCTATGGACGCGGACTCGGGGTCGTGGCTGACGATGACGGTCGTCGTCCCGTTCTCGCGCGAGAGCGATGCGATCGCCTCGTACACGGTGCGCGCGTTGGCGGCGTCGAGCTCGCCCGTCGGCTCGTCGGCGAGGAGGAGGCGGGGGCGGTGCGCGAGAGCCGCGCAGATCGCGACGCGCTGCTGCTCGCCCCCGGAGAGCTCGCGCGGGTGCGCGCCTGCGCGATCGCGGAGGCCGACCCGCTCGAGGAGGTCGATCGCGCGGGCGATCCGCTCGTGTCGAGGCGCCCCGGCGAGCCCGAGCTGGAGGGAGACGAGCTCCTGGACCTCGAGCTCCGCCGCCAGAGCGCGCCAGTAGTGCTGGTCGGCGTAGCCGAGCAGCTCGGCCCGGTAGCCGCCGCGGGCGCGGCGGGAGAGGCGGGCGAGGTCGCGGCCGAGGACGCGGACGCTCCCGGCCGTGGGCCGGTCGAGCGCCGCGAGCATGCGCAGCACCGTCGTCTTCCCCGACCCGCTCGGGCCGAGCACGACGCAGATCTCGCCCTCCTGGACGTCCAGCGTCAGGCCCTGGAGCGCGACCACGCCGCCCTCCGGCGCCGGGTAGACGCGGAAGAGGTCGCGGATCTCGACGGCGGGGGTCATATCCGGCGGGAGGCGGCGGTGACGAGGGCGGCGGCGGCCAGGGCTCCCGCCGCGAGGGCGGCCGCCAGGACGGGCCAGTCGACCGCGGTGTGGAGCGGCAGGCCGGTGGTCGCGGCGTCGGCGGTGACGGTGACGAGGTCGACGACGATGGCGGCCAGTGCGGCCGCCGTGATCAGCCCGCCCAGGAGCCCGGCGGCGACGACCACGAGGCTCCGCAGCCTGACCACGCGGCGCAGGAGCGCCGGCCGCGCTCCCTGCGCCTCGAGGTCGTCCAGCTCGCCGCGCTCGTCCCGCACGTCGGAGACGACGCCGAGGAGGATGCCCACGAGCGCCAGCCCGAGGGCGACGAGCGCTCCGGCGAGCAGGGTGAGGAGCGTGCCGCGCGCCAGCGGATCGTGGCGGAGCGACGTCTCGACCTGCTCGCGCGACGCGACGCTGAGGACGTGGAAGGGCGGCCGGTCGAGGATGCGGGCGAGCTCGGGCCGTTCCTGCGGGCCGGCGCCGAGCCAGAGCTCGTTGGGCACGGCGATCCCGGGCCGCTGGGCGTTCAGCGCGGTGCCGAGGAGCGCGCGGTCGGCGACCACGAAGTCGTCGGCGCCGGCTCCGGGGAAGCGAGAGGCGACCGCGGCGACGCGGACGACGACCTGCTCACCCGCGATCCGCAGCGGGAGCTCGCCGCCCGGCCCGGCGGCGGCGGCCACGGCCGGCGAGGCGATGACCCGCGCCAGCTCGTCGTCGCTCGGCTGGCGGGGACGGAAGCGGCTGGCGAGCTGCTCGGTGATCGTCCCCGTGAGGGTGGTGCCGTCGGGCCGGGTCGTCGCGTCGATCCCGTTCACCGCCGTCCAGCCGTCGTAGGTTCCCAGCGGGATCGACCTGCCCGACTGCGTCTCGGCCGTCAGCCCGCCGAGCCGGAGGTCGAGGTCGAGCGGGCGGCCCTCGCCGCCGCGCTCCTGGACTCTCGTCCGCGGCGAGATCGTGAGCGAGACGATGCGGCCGCCGCGGGCCTCCGCCGGCACCGGCGCGCGCAACGTCTTCGTCGTCTCGAGGCCCGGCTGCCCGAGGAGGATCTGGGCGAAGTCCCCGCGCGTCGTCCGGACGCTGGCCGTGATGAGCACCGGCGAGCCCTGCGCGTCGAGCTCGAGCGCGGCGGCGTCCGCCGGGACGACCGGGCCGCGCGGGGAACCGTCCTCGGCCGGCTCGATCCGCCGGGCGAGCGCATTAGGCGAGAGGGCGGCGAAATCGCCGCGCCAGCCCCGCAGCTCGGGGATGACGCCGGGATCGAGCCCGAGGACGGCGATCCCGGTCGTCCCCCCGACACGCCCGACGTTCCCCGCGAGCCGGAGCACGGGCTCGGCGGTGACCCCCTCAGGCAGGGCGGCCAGCCGCTCCGGGGGAACCGCTTCCGACACGCGGATCAGCCGCGTGAGGTCCTCCTTCACGGTGAAGTCCAGCGGGACGGCGTACGCGGCCTCCTGCTCCTGCCCGCGG
>DATBJE010000071.1:0-27600 GCA_036556565.1 Gaiellaceae bacterium | reverse complement strand
GCCCTTCTGGTTGGCGAGCGCGATGACCTGACCCAGCGTGACTCCCTGTGATGTCGGCGTCCGCCGAAGCGGACGCGAGAGAATGCCCGAAAGGCCCATAGAGGGCTCCTGTTTCGTGCCAGGGTAGCACAATCCTCCTTGCCTTCTAGTCCCGCAATCCGGCTTGGGAAGCGGGCCTGCGCTCTCTCAGAGTGCTGCGCTGGGCAGTCTCGCCGGCACCACCCCCTCCCCCGCGTCGAGCGACCGTCTGCACCCGTCCAGCGCCGCGGCGGCCGCCCTCGCGGGATCGCCGCCGAGACCGGCCGCCGGCGCGCGACTTGTTCCCCGACGTTCCGTGGCGAGCCACGCCTCGCCCTCCCGAAGCAGCTGCCTCACCTCGGCGAGAAGCGTGGCCGAGGGCGCGTGCGCGTCCTGAAGCGCCTCGATGCGCTCGAGCCGGCTGATGACCCTGCGTGCCTCGTCCATGCAATCGAGGCTACGCCGCGGGACCGCGCGGGTGTGTGCCCGTTTGTGCCGGATCACTCCGCCGTTTGCCGCGACAGTCGCGCAGGTAGACGAACACGAGGATCGCGATGCCGCCGAGGCCGACGCCGAGCGCGATCCAGGTCCGTTCGAACACGGGGAGCAGGGCGCCGAGGATCATCCCGACGACGAGAAAGCGGCAGCGCCGGCGCCGGAGGAGCTCGGCGCGGCTCGGGATCATCCCGCGGCGAGGACCCGGGTCGCCGTCGAGACCTGCGGCCGCGGGCGAAGGCCGAGCAACGCCTCGTCGAGCGTGGCGACGAGGCGCTCGCGCGATCCCTCCATGAGCGTCTCGACGAGCGCGCGGCGAACCGCGTCCTCGGCCCGCGAGCCCGGCCCGTCGCCGTCAAGGAGCGCCCGCAGAGAGAGCAACAGCTCCTCGCGCTCGCGGGCGGTCTCGCCCAGCAGGACGGCGGCGCGCATGGCCGCCGCCCAGGGGCCCTCGTCGCAGCCGAGCAGCGTGTCGAGCGCCTCCCTGAGCTCGTCCGAGCGATGGGCGCCGCCGTGGAAGAGGGCGAGCTCCCAGCGGTCGAGGGCCTCGAGCAGGTCGATCGGGGCCTCGGCGAGACGGCTCTGGAGCTCGACGACGAGCGGGGCGCGAAACTGGTCGAGACGGGTCGGCTCGCCGGGCGGAACCTGCGCGGCGGTCGCGGGCATCGGGCGGACGCCGTAGGGACGCCAGTCGAGCCGCTCGAAGACCACCGGGCCTGCGGCGACCGCGCCCGGCGTCGCCAGGCGCAGGGCGCTGACGGCCCGCCCGAATTCCAGCGGCGCGTCCGGGACCTGGCATGCCTGGGCGTCGAGCTCGCCCTCGAGCTCGAAGACGAGCGTCCGGTCGACCTCCCGGCCCCAGTCGCGCGGAAGGAGCCGCGCGGCGTCGGGCCAGGCGGCGGTCAGCTCGCCGGCAACCGTCGGCCGGACACGGATCCCGCGCGCCAGCTCCATTGCGCCCCCTGCGGTCAGGCCCACGATCGGCGCGACCGCGACGTACGAGCGCCGGTCGCCGAAGAGCGAGCGCTCGAGCTCGAGGTAGGCGCGCTCGAAGGCCGGGTCGTCCCAGTCGAAGCCCCCACACGCCTCGGCGGTGCGAACGAGGACCGGGATGAGAATCGTGCGCCGGAGAGCCTCGTCCTCCCCCACGCGCTCGTCCGCGTGCGCGCCCGCGAAGATGGCGGCGGCCGGCTCGTCCTTCAGCGCGGCGAGGGCGTCACGCGCGTCCTCGCGGAGCGCGATCCTGCCCGCGCGCTGCTCGATGAACGATCCGACCAGCGGCCGGTACTCGTAGAGGGTGGGCCGGTTCGGCCCGGCGTGCTCCTCGAGAGCCACGGGGATGTCGGCACCCTGCTCGAGCTCGAGGCCGAGGTCGAAGAAGGCGCCCAGGCAGAACGCACGAAGGGCCCCGAAGAGCCCGGGCGAGCGCGGAGCCCGGCGGCCGGCCCCGTCCGGGGGCCGCTCGTCGACAGGCAGGTCGGACACCCGGAACGGTTACGCCCCCGCGGGCCCCGTTCCTGCCTGGCACCCCGGGCACCAGTAGGCGACGCGGCAGTTCTCTCCCTGCGGGGTGGGAGCGGCCGGCGCGCCGGTAGACCTCGCGGCGACGCCGTCCGCTGCGCATCAGCCGCGCACGGTGGAGCGCGTCGCCCTCAGGCACGAAGCACTGCGCGCCGCGGGCCGGCGAGGAAGCCCGCCTCGAGGAGCAGCGGCATGACCTCGGTCTCGCCGACAGGCTCGCCGTCGAACCGCTCGACCGCCAGGCGCTTGAGGCCCGTCTGGCGCGCGTGGTCGACCAGCGCGGCGAGCGCCGCCCGGAGCCACCCTTCGTCGGGATCGCGCAGGGGGACGAGCGAGCGCCCGCCGCGCTCGACGTAGAGGGCCGCCTCGCCGCCGAGGAGGACGACGTGCGCGCCGGCGACGCGGGCGGCGCGGGCGCCGGCCCGCTTCGGCCAGGGCAGGGCTGCGCCGTACGGCTGCGCCGGATCGGCCGCGGCGAGGACGAGCGTCGTGCCCTCGGCCGGCTTCTCGCGGAGGCGCTCGACGGCGCCGGGAAGGGCGAACTGCGCCCCGCCGAGCCCTTCGACGAAGTACCCCCGGCGGCAGATACCGAGAGTCTCCAGCTTGCGCAGCTCGTGGTAGACGGGCGCGTAGCCGCCGGGGACGCCCTCGGCTCTGACGCCGTCCCGCGTGACGATCCCCTGGCGCTCGAGCAGGAGCTCGGCGAGCGTCCGCGGGTCAGGGTCGCCCGGGAACAGGCCGGCGGTCGTCGACCACCGCCCCTGCGTGGCCGTGATCGCATCCGCCCGCCGGCGCGAGAAGCGCCTCGGCGCTCTCTCCTGCCGGGGCGCCGCGTACCGGCGCGAGGCGCGCAGCGGCTGCCAGGCGTCGTTCGTGACCTCGCCCGCCCAGACGAGATCCCAGAGCGCCGGGAGGGCGGCCTCCGCCTCGAGCCCACTCCCGCGGAGGAGGTCGAACCAGAAGAGCGCTCCCGCGCCGAGCGCCGAGCGGAGCGCCTCGTGCTCGTCCCCTTCGGGAGGCGGGAGCGCAGCGGGCCGCCCGAGACCGGGCGCGTCCTCGCGGAAGTAGACCGCCACCCGCTCGAGGCCGGCTCCGATCCAGACGACCTCGCCCGCGGCGGTCAGCTGGTCGAGCGACGCCGGCTGGTAGCCCGGGACGCGGCGCGGGAGGAGGTCGGACTCCCAGAGCCCCACCGGGAGCGAGAGGCCCTGGAGCGGCACGAGCGCCTCGCGCAGCCCGGCCCGCCGGCCGATCCCCTGCCAGACGGGCAGGAACCGCCCGAGCGAGCCCTGGTCGACCGGCTCGACCTCCTTGCGAAGCCGCGCGAGACTGGCGCGCCGCAGCCGGCGCAGGACCTCCGGCTCGCACCACTCGCGCTCGGTGCCGCCCGGGCGCAGCTCCCCGCGCGCGAGGTCGAGGCGCGCGAGCGCCTCCTCCGTCGCGACCGGGTCGAGCCCGAACCTCGTCGCGGCCTCCTCGGTCGTGAAGGGCCCGCGGCCGCGGGCCCAGCGCCGCAGGATCCAGCCGAGCGGGTCCTCGCCGCCCTCGAGGTAGACGTCCGGGAGCCCGGAGGGCGGCATCGCGCCGACGGCGTCGCGGTAGCGGCCGGCGTCCTCGGCGGCGACGAGGCGCTCGTCGCCCGCGATCCGGATCCGGATCGCCCGCCGCTCTGCCTCGAGCGGCGTGGCGAGCTCCTCCTCGAACTCGCCGAGGGCGAGGTCGCCGCGGCGGAGCAGGTGGTCGTGGAGCGCGTCGGGAGTGGCGGGCGCTCCGCGGAGCTCACCCTCCACCTGGACGAGCGCCTGGGGATCGATGAGGTCGCGGAGCTCCTCCTGGCCCAGGAGCTCACGCAGGAGGTCGCGGTCGAGGGCCAGCGCCTGCGCGCGCCGCTCGGCGAGCGGCGTGTCGTCCTCATACATGTAGGTGGCGACGTAGTCGAAGAGGAGCGAGGACGCGAACGGCGACGCGCTCGGCGTCTCGACCTCGACGAGGTCGACGCGGCGCTGCTCGAGCGCCCGCAGGAGCCCACCGAGCGCCGGCAGGTCGAAGACGTCCTGGAGGCACTCGCGGTACGTCTCGAGGACGACCGGGAAGTCCGGATAGCGGCGCGCGACTTGGAGCAGCCCCTGGGCCTTCAGCCGCTGCTGCCAAAGCGGCGTGCGCTGACCCGGCCGGCGGCGCGGGATGAGGAGCGCCCGGGCGGCGTTCTCGCGGAAGCGGGCCCCGAAGAGGGCCGTGCCGCCGAGCTCCGCCACCACGAGCTCCTCGAGCTCGCCCGGGGGCACGAGCACGTCGCCGAGCGGCGGCGGGCTGTCGGCGTCGGGCAGGTGGAGGGCGACGCCGTCGTCCGACCAGATGAAGTTGGCCTCCAGCCCGAGCGACTCGCGCAGGCGGGCGGCGAGCGCGAGCGCCCAGGGCGCGTGCACGCGGGCGCCGAACGGCGTGAGGATGCAGAGCCGCCAGTCGCCGATCTCGTCGCGGAAGCGCTCCACGACGACCGTGCGGTCGGACGGGAGGACGCCCGTCGCCCGCTCCTGCTCGCGCAGGAACGTGAGGAGGTTCACCGCGGCCCGCTCGTCCAGGTCGTGCGCGGTCGTCAGGCGCGCGACGGCCGCCTCGTCGTCGAGCGCGACCAGCTCGCGCCCGGTGCGCCCGATCGCCTCGCCGAGCTCGTACGGGCGGCCGACGCCCTCTCCCTTCCAGAAGGGGACGAGCCCGGGGACGCCGGGGGCCGGCGAGACGAGAACGCGGTCGCGGGTGATCTCCTCGATCCGCCAGGTCGACGCGCCGAGGAGGAACGTCTGGCCGGCGCGGGCCTCGTAGACCATCTCCTCGTCGAGCTCGCCCACGCGCCCGCCGCCGTCCACGAGGTGGACGCCGAAGAGGCCGCGGTCGGGGATCGTCCCGGCGTTCGTGACGGCGAGGCGCCGCGCGCCCTCCCGCCCGCGCAGGAAACCGCCGACGCGGTCCCAGGTGATGCGCGGGCGAAGCTCGGCGAACTCCTCCGACGGGTAGCGCCCGGCAAGCATGTCGAGGACGTTCTCGAGCTGCTGCCTCGTGAGGTCGCGAAACGGCCAGGCCCGGCGCACGAGGTCGTGGAGCTCGTCGACGGCGATCTCCTCCTGCGCACAGATCCCCACGATCTGCTGCGCGAGGACGTCGAGGGGGTTGCGCGGAACCCGCGTCTCCTCGATGAGGCCCTCTTTCATCCGACCCGCCACGACCGCGCTCTCGAGGAGATCGGCCCGGAACTTCGGGAAGATGCGCCCCTTCGAGGGCTCGTCGAGCCGGTGGCCGGCCCGGCCGACGCGCTGGAGCCCGCGCGCGACCGACTTCGGCGACTCCACCTGGACGACGAGGTCGACGGCGCCCATGTCGATCCCGAGCTCGAGGGACGACGTGGCGACGAGGCACGGGATCGTGCCCTTCTTGAGCAGCTCTTCCACCTCGATCCGCTGCTCGCGCGCGAGCGAGCCGTGGTGGGCCCGGGCGATCTCCTCCTCGGCGAGGTCGTTGAGCCGGAGCGCGAGCCGCTCGGCCAGGCGCCTGTTGTTGACGAAGACGATCGTCGTCCTGTGCTCGCGCACGAGCTCGAGGAGGGCCGGGTAGATCGACGGCCAGATCGAGCCGCCCTCGCCCGGCTCGCGCATGTCCTCGAGCGGGACGACGACCCGCAGGTCGAGCTCCTTCGCGCGCCCGGCGTCGACGAGCTCGACCGGGCGGCCGCCCGAGACGAACCGGCCGATCTCCTCCAGCGGGCGCTGCGTCGCCGAGAGGCCGATCCGCTGGAGCGGCCCGCCCGTGAGACGCTCGAGGCGCTCGAGGCTGAGCGCGAGGTGCGCGCCGCGCTTCGTCCCCGCGACCGCGTGCACCTCGTCGACGATGACGACCTCGACCGTGCGGAGCGTCTCCCGCGCCCGCGAGGTGAGCATGAGGAACAGCGACTCGGGCGTCGTGATGAGGATGTCGGGCGGCTTCCTGAGCATGGCCGCGCGCTCCTTCGCCGGCGTGTCCCCCGTGCGCACCGCGACGGCGAGCTCGGACCCGATCCCCGCGAGCGGCCCGCGGAGGTTCCGCTCGACGTCGTAGTTGAGCGCCTTCAGCGGGCTCACGTAGAGGACCTGCGTGCCGGCGCCGGGCCGCGCCCGGTCGAGCGCCCACAGGAATGCTGCGAGCGTCTTGCCGGAGCCCGTCGGCGCCTGGACGACGACGTGGCGACCCGAGGCGATCGCCGGCCAGCCGCGCTCCTGGGCGGGCGTCGGCCCCGCGAAGGTCTGCTCGAACCAGGTCCGAACCGCCGGGCTGAACGGCTCCAGGGAGCTCACGCGTCCAGCCTACCCACGCGGGGTCGGGCTACACTCGAAGCCGTGGCGACGACGAGCCCGACGCACCTCTACTTCACGGGCGAGGACGAGGCCGACCGCCTCCTCGTCGAGGAACCGCTGGCGCTCCTCATCGGCTTCGTCCTCGACCAGCAGGTCACCGTCCAGAAGGCGTTCTCGGGCCCGCTCGAGCTGCGCCGGCGGCTCGGCACGCTCGACGCCGGCGAGATTGCGGCGACGGATCCCGGCGAGCTGGACCGGGTGTTCCGGGAGAAGCCCGCGATCCACCGCTACCCGGGGACGATGGCGCACCGCGTGCAGGAGCTCTGCGCGACCGTCGCCGACGAGTACGGAGGGCAGGCGGAACGGGTCTGGCTCGAGGCCGAGACGGGCGAGGATCTCGAGCGGCGCCTGCTCGCTCTTCCGGGCATCGGCCCGATGAAGGCGCGGTCGCTCATCGCCATCGTCGGCAAGCGGTTCGGCGTCCGGCCGCCGGGCTGGGAGGACGTCGCGCCGACGCACCCCACGCTCGGCGACGTCGACTCCGTGGAGGCCCTCGAGGCCTACCAGGAGCACAAGCGCGCCTACAAGGCGTCGCTCAGGGCAGCGCGCGCCGCGAGGTAGCCGCACATCCCGTGGACGCCGGCGCCGGGCGGCGTCGAGGACGAGCAGAGGTAGACGCCCGGGGCGGAGGTGCGGTACGGGACGCGCCGGGCGACGGGCCGCTCGAGGAGGCCGCGCAGGTCGGCCACGCCTCCCGTGACGTCCCCGCCGACGAGGTTGGGGTTCCGCGCCTCGAGGTCGGCAGGGCCCTGGACGCTCCGCGCCAGCACGCGCTCGCCGAACCCGGGCGCGAAGCGCTCGATCTGCGCGTCGATCCGGTCGCTCACGTCCAGGGCCGAGCCGTGAGGGACGTGGCAGTACGCCCAGGCCGTGTGCTTTCCCTCGGGGGCCCGGGTCGGGTCGAAGAGCGTCTGCTGCGCGAGGAGCACGAACGGCCGCTCCGCGTGCTCGCCGCGCCAGGGCGCGCGCTCGGACGCGGCGATCTCCGCCAGGGTTCCGCCCAGGTGCACGGTCGCGGCGCGGCCGCACGCCTCGGCCGTCCACGGGATCGGCCCGTCGAGGGCGTAGTCGACCTTGAGCACGCCCGGCCCGTAGCGGAAGAGCCGGAGGCGGCGGCGCTCGCGCTCCGAGAGTCGGTCGCCGGCGAGGTCCGCGAGCGCATGCGGCCCGATGTCGCAGAGGACGAGGCGCGGCGCGCCGAGCTCCTCCAGCGAGGTCACGGGCGAGTCGGCCTCGACGGCGCCGCCGAGCTCGCCGAGCTCCGCGACGAGCGCCTCCGCGATGCGCGAGGAGCTCCCGCGCGGGAAGGGCCAGCCGACCCGGTGGCCGAGCGCGAGGAGCACGATGCCGACGGCCGCGGACGGCCTCCGCTCCAGGGGGATGAGCGAGTGGGCCGCGCAGCCGGCGAGGAGCGCGCGCGCCCGCTCGCCGCGGAAGGCACCGCCCGCGAGCCCGGTCGCCGGCCGAAGCGCGCGCCGTGCGAAGCGCGTGAGGGCCACCGGATGCCGCGGCACGCGGAGGAGCGGCCCGAGGACGGCATCCTCGAGCTGGCTCCATCCCTCCACGACCGGCCCGAGCAGCCGCTCGTACGCGGGCCCGTCCTCGCCGAGGCCCGCGGCGGTCTCGCCGACGGAGCGCTCGAGGAGGACAGCGCTGCCGTCGTCGAGCGGGTGCGCGAGGGGCGCCGGCGGCTCGATCAGCTCGACGCCGTGCCGGGCGAGCGGCACCGTGCGGAAGAAGGGCGATCCCGCGAGGAGCGGGTGGATCGCGGAGCAGAGGTCGTGGACGAAGCCCGGCAGGGTCACCTCCCCGGAACGCAGGCCGCCGCCGATCTCCGGGGCACCCTCGCGGACCGCGACCGACATGCCCGCGCGGGCGAGCGTCAGCGCCGCGGCGAGCCCGTTCGGGCCGGAGCCGACGACGACCGCGTCGGGAGTCAGTGGACCTCGGCCGGGAGCGAGGCGCGCGTCTCCCGCAGCATCTCGCGCGCGATCACGATCCGCTGGATCTCCTGCGTCCCCTCGTAGATCTGCGTGATCTTCGCGTCGCGCATCATGCGCTCGACGGGGTACTCCTTCATGTAGCCGTAGCCGCCGAGGACCTGCACGGCCTCGGTCGTGACCTCCATGGCCGTGTCGCCGCAGACGAGCTTCGCCATCGCCGAGAGCTTCGTCAGCGGCTCGACGCCCTCGTCGATGGCCGCGCCGACCTTGTAGAGGAGCCCGCGCGCGGCCTCGCACTTCGTCTCCATCTCGGCGAGCTTGCCCGCGATCAGCTGGTGCTCGGCGATCGGCCTCCCCATCGTCTCCCGCGTCCGCGCGTACTCGAGCGCGTAGTCGGTCGCGCCCTGCGCGATGCCGAGCGCCTGCGCGGCGATCCCCGGCCGCGAGCGGTCGAGGACGCGCATGGCCACGCGAAAGCCCGCCCCCTCCTCGCCGATGCGGTTCGCGGCGGGCACGCGGCAGTCCGTGAGGAAGATCTCGCCGGTCGTCGAGCCCTTGATGCCCATCTTCGGCTCGATGCGGCCGACCTCGAACCCGGGCGCGTCGCTCTCGACGAGGAAGGCCGAGATGCCGTCGTGCCCGGCCGCGGGATCGGTCTTGGCGAAGACGACGTACAGGCTCGCCACGCCGGCGTTGGTGATGAAGCGCTTGGAGCCGTTGAGGACGTATTCATCGCCGTCACGCCGGGCGTCGGACCGCATCGCGGCTGCGTCGGAGCCCGAGCCCGGCTCGGTGAGCGCGTATGCAGGGAGCCACTCGCCGCTCGCGAGCCGGGGCAGGTACCGGTCCTTCTGCTCCTCGGAGCCGTCGTTGCGGATCGCGAGCGAGCCGAGCTCCTGCATCGCGAGTATGAGCCCGCTCGTCGCGCACGCCTTCGAGATCTCCTCGATCGCGACGAGGACCATGAGCGTCCCGGTCCCGGTGCCGCCGTGGGCCTCGGCGAACGGCAGCCCGAGGATGCCGTGCTCGCGGAAGAGCTCGACCATGTCCCACGGGAACTCGCCCGACTCGTCGATCTCGGCGGCGCGGGGAGCTATGCGGTCGCGCGCGAGCGACCTGACGAGGTCGCGGATCTCGCGCTGCTCGGCGGAGAGCGGCTCGTACGCCACTCCCTCGATTCTATTCGGCGCCCTCCCAGGCAAGATCCCGGACGGCGAGCGGGATGCGTACGAGCAGGCCGTGCGGATCTCCGCTCCGGAAGACGTACACGCTCGCCCGCGTGGCGAGCGCCGTCCAGCGCTCGTCCGGCGACCAGGCGATCGCGTGCGGGGCGCGGGCGGGGTCGGGCAGGTCGAGGCGCTCGGCGTTCTCGTCCAGCAGGCCGACGCCGTCGGGGCCGAGCAGCGCGACGTAGTTACGGCGCGGGCTCGGCCGGATCTCGCGTGCGCTCCCGACGACGAAGCCCGGCTGGGCGGCGACCACCCGACCACCCTTCAGCACGGCGAGGACCCGCTCACGCGGCGTGGACGTCGAATCGGCGAGGACGACGTAGCGGCCGTCTCCGAGCGACTCGGCCTGGACGGCGCGATAGCCGTCGCTCACGCCGTCGAAGCCGAGCGGGACGCGGAGCCCCCGGCTGAGCGCCTCCTGGGAGACGACGACCTGGACGGTCTGGTACCCCAGGCCGGACCAGACAACGTCGCCGTCGAAGACGCTGATTCCGCCGCTCCCCGAGAAAGGCTCGCACATCTCGAACCCGGGCGCGTCGGCCGGCTCGAGATCGGGGAGCGTGATCGCGTGCAGGCGACAGCTCTCGTCGGAATACGTCAGGACGCCGCCCGCCCCGGCCTCGCGAAGCTGCGAGACCGCACGTTCGGCCTCCCGCACGCGGATCGCGGCGATCCCGGTCCGCTCGGCGGACCGGGTCACGCTCTCGCCGCCTCCGCGGAGCGCGTCGGCGGTGGCCGCCGCCCCGATCGCGGCGACCGCGGCGACGACCACCCAGGTGAGGATCCGGCGCAACGCTCAGCCAGTCGTAGCAGCGATCCTCACGTGCAGGTGGTTGTCGTGGTTCCAGAGGACGTGGACGACGGCGGGCGGTCCCGTGAGCCCCGTCGCCGGCCCGACGTAGACGAGCGCGGCGCCGGCGCGCACGAACCGGTCGACGAGGTCCTGCGCGAGGCGCGGGTCGATCTGGGCCACGACCCTCGGGGGCCGTTCCCGCCGGTCGAGGCGCGGGTAGTAGACGTCGACGTCGAGGCCGTTCTGGTGCGTGGCGTGCTTCGGCCCGAACGGGCCGCCGCGGGGACGGCTGAGATCGCCGATCCCCACGCGCGGCGCACCGGGATGGGCGAGCGCGTACCCGCGAACGACCCCGAGGACGAGCCGGACGAGCCGGTCCGTCCCCCAGCGCCGCCACGGGCGGTCCGGCCTGCGGTGCAGCACCGGGTCCCAGGTGAAGAAGTTGCGGCCCGAGGCCGGGAGCCGGACGCCGCGGACGAGCCGTCCCGCGCCCGGGGCCCCGCGCGCCTCGGAGAGTCGCCAGGCGATCCGCTCGGCGCGCGGCTCCCGCCCGGCGGCGGTCGGGCGCCCCGGCCCGGCGTCGACGAATCCGCTGGCGACCGGCGCGAGGACGAGGGCGAGCAGGACGGCGACGGTCCTCATCTCCAGAACGTACGCTGGACGGCCGTGAACGGGTCCCGGACCTCGCCCCCGGCGCTGCGCGTAGCTCCCGTCATGGTCATCGCCGTGCTGGCGGCCGTGGCGCTCCTCGCGTTCCCGGCGGTCTCCCCCGCGCAGGAGAGCCACTGGCTGCTCGGCGTCTCGCAGCGCGGGGAGCGGCCGATCCGCGTCAACCGCTTCGGCGACTTCTCGAGCCCGCGGAAGATCCTCGTCTTCGGGTGCATCCACGGGAACGAGTGCCAGGGCCGGAAGATCACGCGACGCCTCGCCCGCCACACGGTCCCGGCCGGCATCGACCTCTGGATCGTCCACCAGCTGAACCCCGACGGCTTCCGCCTCGGCGTGCGCCAGAACGGCCGCGGGGTCGACCTCAACCGCAACTTCGGCTCCGGGTGGGTCCGGATCGGGGAGCGCTGGGATCCGGAGTACTCCGGCCCGCGACCCTGGTCGGAGCGCGAGACGCGGCTCGCCCGCAAGCTGATCCTCCGGGCCCGACCCGACGTGACGATCTGGTACCACCAGCCGCAAGCGCTGGTGCGCGCGTGGGGCCAGAGCAGGAAGACGGCCCGGCGCTACGCGCGCCTCGCGGGCGAGCCGTACCGCTCCATCCCCTGGCCGCACGGGACGGCGCCGAACTGGCAGAACCACCGGTTCCCGGGCACGGCGTCGTTCGTGGTCGAGCTGCCCGCGGGGTCGCTCCCGGACGCGGCGGCCGCCAGGCACGCCCGCGCGGTGAGGCGGTTGCTGCTCCCCTAGGCGATCGTCGCCGTGTCGGATACCGACGTATCCGCCAGGAAGCGGGCGAGGCGCTCCGCCTCGTCCTCCGCGAGCGAGACGGCCGCCTCCGCGGTGGGCCGCCGGGCCTCTTCGCTCCAGACGCTGAAGCGGACGTGGGCCGGATCGCCTCCTCCGCCCAGGTAGCGGGACACGCGCAGCGCCTTCCCACGATCGCCCTCGACCAGCGGGTGCGGCTGGAAGACGTCCACGATCTTGAGCCGCTGTGACGCGCCGCACCAGGGGCAGAAGCGGAACCGCTCCTCAACCTCGCCGTGACAGACGGCGCAAGAGCGCATCGTGGCCGGAAGCGTACGACGGGCTCGGGACCTCCGCAAGGCGCGGAGCCGTATCCGAACGATGGACCTCCCTCGGGCGCCCGCTCGTATCATCGCCACGCGATGGCGGACGCGGGGCGTGATGAGCGCGCCTGGGTACGCGGCGCACAGGCGGGATCGGCCTCCGCTCTCGAGGCCCTCTTCCGCGCGCACTGGCCGCGCGCACACCGGGCCGCCTACCTCGTCCTCCACGACGCAGCCGCCGCCGAGGACGTGGCCCAGGAGGGCTTCCTCGCAGCCGTGCGCGCGCTCGACCGGTTCGAGCCCGGCCGGCCGTTCGGCCCCTGGCTCCATCGCATCGTCGTCAACCGCGCGATCGACGTGGCCCGGGCACGAGCGCTCCGGCGGGAGGTCGGCGCAGAGCAGGCGCTCGAGACGACGGCGGCTCCCGAGCCCGGCGCGTCGCCCGGCCCTCCTTCGGAGAGCGTGATGCTCGCGCTCGCCTCGCTGTCCCCCGACCACCGCGCCGTCGTCGTGCTCCGCTACCTCCTCGACTACTCGCCGGGCGAGATCGCGCGGATGCTCGGCCTCCCGCGCGGGACCGTCAACTCGCGTCTGCGGCGCGGGCTGGACGCGCTGCAAAGAGGCGTCGAGCGGGAGACGGACGAGTGAGCGACCTGCGCGCGACGCTCCTGGCGGTCCCCGTGCCGGACGAGGCCGGCGCCGAGGAGCGCGCGTGGGAGGTCGTCCGCGCCGCGTACGCCGAGCGCGAGCCGGCTCCCCGCCGCCGGCGCCTTCTCCGGCCCGCGCTCGCGCTGGCGGTCGTCGCCGTGGTCGCGGCGGCGGCGCTGTCCCCGCCGGGCCGCGCGGTGGGCGGCTGGCTCCGCGACCGCGTTGCCGGCGAGCCGAATGCCGAGCCCGCGCTCGCCCGCCTGCCCGCGCCCAGGATGCTCCTCGTCACCTCGGAGCGCGGCGCGTGGATCGTCCGCGGGGACGGGTCGAAGCGCCTGCTCGGCGCCTACGACGGCGCGAGCTTCTCGCCCCGGGGCCTGTTCGTCGTCGCTACGGCCGGTCACCGGCTCGTCGCCGTGGAGCCGAACGGCGACCCGCGCTGGTCGCTCTCGCGGCCCGGGCGCCCGACGGACGCCCGCTGGTCTCCGACGCCCGGCTTCCGGATCACCTACCGGGAGGGCGACACGCTCCGGGTCGTCGGCGGCGACGGGAACGGAGACCATCTGCTCGCCCGCGCCGTCGCCCCGGTGGCGCCCGCGTGGCTGCCGCGCGCGAACCGGACGGTCGTCGCGTATGCGCGCGCCGACGGGGTCGTGCGGGCCGTCGACGTCGAGTCGGGCGAGGAGCTGTTCCGGACACCGCGGACGCGAGGCGTCGAGGAGATCCTCTGGACGCCGGGTGGTCGCGTCGCGACCCTCACGAGGAAGGAGCTGGTCGTCTACCGGCGCGACGGCCGGCCGTCGGGAACTCCCACCGGCCGCCTCGAGAAGGGCCAGGTGCTGCTGGATGCGGTCACGGTTCCTCGCGACGAGCTCGTCTACGCCGATTACGACGCCGCGGCCGGGAAGACGACATTGGTGCAAACCGACTGCCTGGACGGCGGGGCCTGCCGGCTGATCGGGCCGCGCGAGCTCTACACCGGCCCGGGCCACCTCCGAGATCTCGCCCTCTCGCCGGACGGCCGCTGGCTCCTCGCCGGCTGGCCCGAGGCCGATCAGTTCCTCTTCCTCCGCCTCGCGCCGCCGCGGATCAGGGCGGTCGACGCGATCACGCGCGAGTTCGATCCGGGCGGTACGGGCAGCGCGCCCTTCCCGCGCGTGGCCGAGTGGTGCTGCCGGCCGGCGCCCGCTCAGTAGCGGTAGCCGGAGTCCTCGTCCTCGGTCGTCGTCTCGTCGGTCGTCGTCGTCCCGCCGCCGCCGCCGACGACAAGCGTTCCTTCCATGCCCTGCTCGCGGTGGCCGTCGACCGGGCAGTACATCTCGTACTCGCCGGCCTGCGAGGCGTCGACGGTCAGGTCGGCCGACTCGCCCGGCTGGAGCTTGGCCGTCTCGATCTCGCCGGTCGGACCCTCGACCTCGAGCGCGTGCACGACCGAGCCGGTGTTGACGACGTGGAACGTCACCGTCCCCGGGTCGAGCGAGACCGACGCCGGATCGAGCGCGAACTCGGAGAGATCGATCTCCTGGCCCGCGCCCGAGCCGGCGTCGTCGGGAGCCGCGTCGTCGGATGACTCCCCTCCGCCGCAGGCCGCGAGGAGGAAGGTAACGGCGCCGAGGAGGAGGAGTGGACGCATCGCTCCTCCATACGCGGCCCGCCTCCGGACGGTTTGGGCGGCGGCCGAACCGCCTCCGCGGGCGCCCCGAACAAGCCCTGACACGAGCCACCGACAGGGGAGACACCATGAGCCTACGAACCCACTTCGCCGCCATCGCCCTCATCGTCCTGGGCGTCGCCACCGGCCTCGCGGCCTGCGGCGGGGACGACGAGGAGAGCGCGCCCGCTCCCGCCGCCCAGACCATGACGGGCCACGCGATGTCCGCCGGCGCGTCCACCGGCGGCGCGACGAGCGCCGCGGCCGACCTCCGCGTCACGCTCGACACGCTGCTCGGCGAGCACGCCCTCCTCGCGATCGCCGCCACCCAGAAGGGCTACGACGGCGACCCGGACTTCGAGGCCGCCGCGGCCGCGCTCGACGCGAACAGCGTCGACGTCGCGAACGCGATCGGCTCCGTCTACGGCGAGGAGGCCGCCGACACGTTCCTCGACGGGCCGAGCCTCTGGCGCGACCACATCTCGTTCTTCGTGGACTACACCGTCGCGCTGGCCAAGAAGGACAAGGAGGCGCAGAAGGAGGCCGTCGACAACCTCATCGGCTACACGGGCGCCTTCTCGGGGTTCCTCGCGCAGGCGACGGGGCTCCCGCAGGCACCGCTGCAGGAGGGCGTCACCGAGCACGTGATGCAGCTCAAGGGCGCGCTCGATGCCTACGCGGCCGGCAACTACGCGAAGGTCGCGCGGCTGACCCGCGAGGCGTATGCGCACATGGTCATGACCGGGGACACGCTCGCCGACGCGATCGTGGCGCAGCACCCGAAGATGTTCGGAAGCTAGCGACCCGCGAGGATCTATCGTTGCGGCCGTGATCCTCGAGAACGGCATCGTCCGCACCCTCGACCCCTCCCTTCCCCACGCTGCGGCCCTGGCGATCGCGGGCGAGCGGGTGGCGGGAGGGGTCGGCGCGCACGAGACCGCCCTCGCGAGCCCCGAGCGCGTCGACCTCGGCGGCCGGTGCGTGGTGCCCGGCTTCTCCGACGCGCACGTGCACTTTCCCACCTGGTCGCTGGCGCAGCATCAGGTCAGGCTCGAAGGAGCCGAGGGCCTCGACGAGGCGCTCGCCCGCGTCGCATCGGCCGTCGGCGACGTGCCCGAGGGCCGCTGGCTGCGGGGCCTCGGCTGGCGCAGCGGCGACTGGGCGCCGGCCGTCGAGCCGACGAAGGAGGCGCTCGACGCCGTCAGCGGCGAGGTCCCGGTGGCGCTCATGTCGAAGGACTACCACTCGCTGTGGGTCAACTCCGCGGCCCTCGCCCGGGTCGAGGGCGACCTCCAGGTGCCGGGCGGGGTCGTCGAGCGCGACGAGCGGGGCGAGCCGACCGGCGTGCTGCGCGAGGAGTGCGCGTGGCACTTCCGCGACACGTACGCGCGCCCCACCGAGGACGAGATGGTCGCGGCCTGCCGCGAGGGGATCCGGATCGCGAACGCCCGCGGCGTCACCGCGATCCACGACAAGGACGGCTGGCTCGGGGCGCTGCGCGTCTTCGAGCGCCTGCGCGCCGAGGAGGCGCTCACCCTGCGCGTCTGGCAGTCGCTGCCCTACGACCACATCGACCGGCTGGCGGAGATCGGCGTCACCTCGGGACTCGGCGACGACCTCCTGCGCGTCGGCTACATCAAGGCGTTCCTGGACGGGACGCTCGGCTCGCGGACGGCCCTCCTCCTCGACGGCTCGGGCGTCGAGATCGTCGGCTACGAGGAGTTCGTCGACATCGTGGCGAGAAGCGCCCGCGCCGGCTTCCCGGTCGCGGTGCACGCCATCGGCGACCGCGCCAACCGGCGCGCCCTGGACGCCTTCGAGGCCACGCGCGACGAGTGGGCCCCCCGCGGCCTCCGCCAGCGGATCGAGCACTCCCAGCTCCTCGCACCGGAGGACGTCGGCCGCTTCGCCGCGCTCGGCGTCGCCGCCTCGGTCCAGTTCAGCCACGCCCCCTCCGACCGCGACATCGCCGACCGCTTCTGGGAGGGGCGGACGGACGGCGCCTACGCGTTCCGCTCGCTCCTCGACTCGGGCGCGCTGGTCGCCAACGGCTCCGACGCCCCCGTCGAGGAGCTCGACCCCCTGCTCGGGATCCGGGCCGGCGCCACCCGCACTCTCGACGAGCGCGACGCCTGGCACGGCGAGCAGCGCGTGACGGTCGAGCAGGCGCTCCACGCCACCTGCGTCGCGCCCGCCTGGCTCGCACGCGACGAGCGCCGGCGCGGGAAGCTCCTCCCCGGCTACCTCGCCGATCTCGTCGTCCTCGACCGGGACCCGCTCGACTGCCCGCCCGAGGGGCTCGGCGAGATCGAGGTCGTCGCCACGATGCTCGGCGGCCGCTGGGTGCACGACCCCCCGCCCTGGTAGCGCCGTCCAGCCACGGGAAGGGGCGGGGCTACAATGAGCTCATGCGCACGATGAAACCCGTCCATGACGAGGAGTGCGCGGTTGCCTGTACCGCCGACATCATCGGCTCCAAGTGGACGGCGATCATCCTCCACGACCTCTCGGAGGGCCCGCGCCGGTTCTCCGAGCTCGAGCGCGCCTGTCCGGGCATCAGCCCGCGGACGCTGTCGGAGCGCCTCCGGGGGCTGGAGCAGGAAGGCGTCCTCGAGAAGCGCTCCGGCGCCCGCCGCGCCGAGTACGAGCTGACCGGCAAGGGCAAGGCGCTCCTGCCGATCATCGAGGAGATGCGCACCTTCGGCCACGAGTGGCTCGTGACCGACGACGCCCACACGCACCGTCACGGCGGGAAGACGGTCGCCCCGGCCGCCTAGGGCCCGGCGATGACGACCTGCCCGGCCTGCCACGAGCAGATCGCCGACGACGCCAAGGTTTGCCGCCACTGCTTGCAGGTCCTCGACGCAGAGGGTTGGCAGCACGACCCCGGGCGCCTCGGCGCCGACGACCGTGGCAGCGGAGGCCCGCTCGAGGACCCTCCGGTCGGCCCGCTGCCCGTCACCGGGAGCGGGATGGGAGGCGGCATGCTCGGCTCGGCCCTGCGCCTGGTCCCGGCGAGCCTCCTGGCGCGAGGGCGCCGGAGGAGTCGAAAGGGCTAGCCGCCGAAGTCGACGTCCGCGGTCGTGACGGTCCCGGCCGACCGCCCGGGGGCCGTCTGGTCCGACCAATAGAGGTTCGTGTGGGCGACGACCTGGCCCGGCGGCGGCGCGCCCCATGCGGTCAGGTCCTCGGTGGTATGGGCGTCGCTGACGAGCGTCGCGTCGTACCCGCGCGCGAGCGCGCCGTGGAGGGTCGAGCGGATGCACGCGTCGGTCTGCGCGCCGACGACGATCAGGCGCCCGACGCCGAGGCCCGACAGGACGACCTCGAGCTCGGTGTCCTCGAAGGAGTCGCCGTAGGTCTTCTCGACCAGCGGCTCCTCGTCGTCGGGAACGAGCTCGGGGACGATCCGCCACGCGTCGCTCCCCCTCGCGAGCCCGGCGTCGTTGTGCTGGACCCAGACGACCGGAGTCCCCTCCCGCCGCGCCTTCTCGACCAGGCTCCCGACGTTCGCGACCACCGCGTCCCGCTCGTGACCCCCCTCGACGACGCCGTTCTGCACGTCGACGACGAGGAGCGCGGTGTTCGGCCTGTTGTCGAGCGTCGTCATCGTCGCCGAACGGTACCTACCCGCGAGGCCGATCGGGAACCCCTTGCGCACGCCCGGTGTACCTCGGGTGACATGGGACGTCGCACGGCCACCATCCTCCTCGCGGGCGCTCTCGCCGCTCTGGCCGCGATGCCCGCCTCGGCGAAGGAAGGCGTCGAGGCGACGCTCGTCGCGCCGATCCCCGCGAACGCCGAGCCGGGCGAGACGATCACCGTCTCCTGGACGCTCGCCGCGGAGGAGAACGGGGAGCGGCAGCCGTTCGGGGCCGAGGGGATCTACGTGAAGCTCCTGAGCGCCTCGGGCGGACGGCCGACGGTCGGCGACGCCACCGGGAGCGCCGACGGCGGCTACACGGCGACCGTGCGCGTGCCCGCAGGCGGGATCGGCAGCATCCGGGTGGGGCTCATGGGCTGGGCCTCCGATGCGAACGGCACCCGCAGAAGCGACGCCTTCTTCCCGGTCACGAACTGGCCGACCGGGACCGAGAGCGCGACCCCGGCGGCCGGCCCCGCTCCGAGCCCTCCGGCGGCGGACGGTCGCCCCGCGCTCTGGATCGGCGGCGCGGCGCTCGCGCTCGTCCTCGCGCTCGCCGGCGCCGTCGTCATCGCGAAACGGCGCCGGCCGGCTAGCGCCTGACGACGTTCTTCGCGAGGAAGAGGAGGTTCGCCGGGCGCTCGGCGAGCCGCCGCGAGAAGAACGGGAACCACTCCGGCCCGTACGCGGTGGCGACGAGCACCTTGTAGCCGCGGGCGGCGAGGTCGAGCTGGAGCTGCGTCCGGATGCCGTAGAGCATCTGGAACTCGAAGCGGTCGCGCCCGATCCCCTCGCGCTCCGTGAAGCCGATGACGTGCTCGACCATCCGCTCGTCGTGCGTGGCCACGGCCGTGTAGACACCGCCTCGGAGCATGTCCTCCACGAGCCGGATGTAGGCCGCGTCGACGTCCTGCTTGCGCGCGTACGCCACCGTCTCGGACTCGAGGTAGGCGCCCTTGACCAGGCGCAGGTTCGGCCGGAGCGGGAGGAGGCTCTCGAGGTCGGCGGGCGTCCTGTAGAGGTAGGACTGGAGGACGGTTCCGACGTTCGCGTGGCCCGCGCCGCGGAGCCGGCGGTAGATCGAGAGCGTCGCGTCGACGACCGCCGAGTACTCCATGTCGAGGCGCACGAAGTTGCCGAGCTCGGCCGCCCGTTCCACGACGCGGGTCACGGTGGCGAACGCGACGTCCTCGCCGAGATCGAGGCCGAGGTGGGTGAGCTTGAGCGCGACGTTGGTCCGCAGCCCCTCGGTGTCGATCCGGTCCAGGATCTCGACGTACGCGTCGCCGACGCCGCTCGCTTCCTCCTCGGTCTGGACGTCCTCGCCGAGCAGCGTCGCGTTCGTGGCGAGGCCGCGCTCGTTGAGACCGCGCAGGACGCCGACGCACTCGTCGAGCGTCTCGCCGGCGACGAAGCGGGAGGCCCCCAGCCGCATCCCGTGGGCCCCGACGAAGCGCCGCACGGTGGCGTTCTGGGCGGAGACGAGAATCGCCTTGCGGAGGCTGCCGTTGACGGTCGCCGAGAGCGAGCTCATCGGCGCGACAGCTCGGCGAAGGCCAGCAGCGTCTCCCGGGCGGCGGCGACGCCGAGCGGGACGTAGCGGACGAGCAGCCGCTCGTTCGGCGAGTGGACGTTCGCGTCGGGGAGGGCGAAGCCGCTGAGGATCGTGGCGATGCCCTTCTCCGCGAGGGCGGGGACGAGCGGGATGGAGCCGCCCGAGCGCAGGAGGAGCGGACGGCGGCCGACGACGCGCTCGAAGGCGCCCTGCGCGAGCCGGATGGCGGGCGCGTCCGGAGCGATCAGCCCGGGCGGGCTCGTCGATCTGCGCTCGATCTCGAGCTCGGCCCCCTCCGGCGCCGCGTCGCGGAGGATTCGCTCGAAGGACTCGGCCAGCTGCTCCGCGTCCTGTCCGGGGGCGACGCGGATCGAGACGTTCGCCTCCGCGTGGACGGGCAGGACGGTCTTCACGAGGTCGGCCTCGCCACCGGCGATCCCGTTCACGTCGACCGCGGGCCCCGCGAGCGTGCGGAGGTAGAAGTCGCCCGCCGCGTCGCCGTCCTTCGGGGTGGCGCCGGCCGCCGCGAGGACCGATGCCCCCGGGTCGAGCTCGGCCCACGAGGCGAGCTCGTCCTCGGTCGGCTCGGTCACGCCGGCGCGAAGCTCGTCGGGGACGACCACGACCGCCCGGAGGGTCTCGGAGAGGGCGTGGACGGCATTCATGGCCGCGCCGCCGAACATGCCCGAGTGGAGGTCGCGCACGCCGCTCCGCAGTCGGACGTGGAAGTAGACGAGCCCGCGCACGCCCAGGTCGAACGCGGGCGTGTCCTCCCTCGGCATCATGCTGTCGAAGATCACGCAGGCATCCGCGCCCCGCTCGTCCGCGGCGAGGAAGTCGACGATTGAGTGCCCGCCGATCTCCTCCTCCCCGTCGAAGGCGATCCGGACGTTGACGGGCAGCGCCCCATCCTCGGCGAGGGTGCGCGCCGCCTTGAGCACGAGGTACGAGTTCCCCTTGTCGTCCACGGCGCCGCGGCAGTAGAGGTACCCGTCCCGGATGTCCGGCTCGAACGGTGCCGACTCCCAGAGCTCGAGCGGCGCCGGCGGTTGGACGTCGAAGTGGCCGTAGAGGAGCACGGTCGGCGCGTCCTCGGCGCCGCTCGACGCGCGGATCTCGCCGACCGCGAGCGGCTGCGCGTCGGTCTCGACCAGCTCGGCCTCGCCCCCCGCACCGCGGACGAACGCGCAGAGCCACTCGCCTGCCGCGCGCACGTCCCCTGCGTGCGCCGGGTCGGCGCTGACGCTCGGGATGCGGAGCCACTCGGAGAGCTCCTCGAGCCAGGCGGGGTCGAGCTGGGCGCTCACGCGCGGGAGTCTACGGGCGTAGTCTCGGCGGGTGGGCAGTGGGCGGTGGCGCTCGGGCGAACGCGGTGGGATCAGCCTCTCGTGTCTGGATCACGGCGGCACAGGCCCGTCCGTCCTCCTCCTGCACGGGCTCGCCGGATACGCGCGGGAGTGGGACGACACCGCGTCGTGGCTCTCCCAGACTCATCGGGTCGTGGTGCCAGAGCAGCGCGGTCACGGGCGCAGCGAGCACTCGCCGGCCGACGTCTCTCCGGCAGCGTTCGTTCAGGACGCCGAGAAGTGGGCCCGCGAGCTCAGCCTCGCGCCGACGGTGCTCGTCGGCCAGTCGCTCGGCGGCCTCACGGCCCTCCTGCTCGCGGCCGAGCGCCCCGATCTCGTTCGCGGGCTCGTCGTGGTCGAAGCCACGCCGGAGGCCGACCACGGTGCTTCGGCACGCCTCCAAGCGTGGCTCGAGACGTGGCCGGTGCCCTTCGCCACGCGTCGAGACGCCGCCGAATTCTTCGGTGGAGATGGCGGAGGCCCGGCTGCGTGGGCCGCCGGCTTGGAAGAGCGACAGGGCGGGTTGTGGCCGAGCTTCGACCCTGAGGTTCTCGTGACGATTCTCGCGGAGGCGAGCGGGAGGTCCTACTGGGAGGAGTGGGCGCGAGTCAGCTGCCCGGCGCTCGTCGTCCGCGGCACTCGCGGATGGATGTCGGACGATGAGACTCGGCGGATGCTCGAGGAGCTCCCGAACGCGCGCCTCGCGGAGATCCCGGAAGCGGGCCACGACGTCCATCTCGAGCAGCCGGAGCGCTGGCACGCGGTACTCGGTGGGTTCCTGGCGATGCTCGATCGGTGAGGCGTCGAACCGGCGAGCCGTCCTTCAGCTTCTGGGATTCGGCGAGCGCCTGGAGCTTCCTCAGGCACTTGTTCTCGATCTGGCGCACGCGCTCGCGCCGAGCGGTCAGGGTCACTCCTCCGCCTGCGCGAACGGCGCCGAGACGTACTTCGGGACGCACATCGCCCAAGCGTCGAGCACGAGTTCCTCCATCTCCTCGACGTCGAGCGCCTCCATATGCGCGCAGACCCAGTGGAAGCGCAGGTCCGACTCGCCCGGGAGGAAGAACTTCTCCGGCTCCGCCTCCACGAGCGCCCGCCGCCACTCCTTGGGGAAGCCGAAGCCCATGGCCGTCTCGTCCTTCGATAAGGCGACGAAGACGATCTGCCCCACCCGGAACTTGATCCGCCCCCGCACGAAGACCTCGTACGCGCGCGGGAGCGTGAGCGCGAACGCCCGGACATCGTCGACGGTGATCACCGCTGCGGCTCCCTGGAGGGAGTCTACGGGCGGCCGAAATAGTGGGGGTCGAGCTGTTCGGAGGCGACCCGCCGTCCGTCCGCGTCGAACGCGACCAACTCGTCGGGCCGGTGGCCCGGTTCCCGTTCTTTGCCTCCCGTCAGGTAGACCCACCAGGAGCCACTGGTGGAGACCGTCCTCGCCGAACCGTCCTCGAAGCGCACCTCGATGCTGGCCACGGGGGCCTCCAAGGGGCCGAGGAAGAGGGACACATCGCCCCACTCGGAGTCGTGGTGGACGACGTGCGGAAAGGCCTGCCATGACCTGTCGTCGTAGCACCCTCCTCCGCCCATGACATCGTTGACCGCGTGCACCTCGCAGAACCCGGCGCCGCTGATCCGAGGAGCCGCGTAGATCGTCGCCAGCCCGCCCGGCGCCTCGAAGGACGCGAGGCGGACGAGTCCGTCTGGGTCTACCTGACCGAGCCCCCCTTCGACGCTCCGTTCCTCCGGTGTCCAGCTGCGGAGCTGCGCGAGGATGCTCTGGGAAACGGACCCGTGGTCGGACGAGCCGAAGTAGCGCGGAGCGAACGTGGCGAACGCAGCTGCTACGCCCCCGAGCACGACCAGTGTCGCCGCGAGGAGAACCAGAGCGTGCCGTCCGGTGAAACGGCTGCGGGGCCTCTCGAGCGGTCGCGGCCCCGGCACGGGGTTCGCAGCCCGGATGCGCTCGGCGAGCACGTGGCCGGTCATGCGCCAACCTCCCCATGCTCGAGCTCGGTCTTCAGCCGCCGGTGAGCGCGCCAGAGACGCGTTGCCACGGTTGCCCTCGAGCAGCCGAGCGCCCGAGCGGCCCGCCTGGGCTCGAGGTCCTCCCAGTACACGAGCAGGAGCAGCTCGCGGTCGCGCTCGGGGATTCGGCCGAGCGCCGCTAGGAGCTCGGGGTCGACGTCTGGCACGACATGGGCCTCGCCCCGGGGCTCGACCGCGAGCCGGTCGGTGACCGCGGATTGGCGTCGCGAGCTTCGTCGGAGGTCGGCGACGACGCGCCGCGCGACGCCGTAGAGCCAGGGCAGAGCGTCGGCGGGGACGTCGTCGAAGCGGCGCCAGGCGACCAGGAACGTCTCGGCGACGACGTCGTCGGCTCGTCCGGGCAGCCTGCGCCGTGCGTACGCGGTCACGGCGCCGGCGTGCTCGCGGTAGATCGCCTCGAAGCGGCGTTCGTCGTCCACAACCGCCAGGGGCGCACGCCGCCGTAGTGCGATCGCAGGCTCCATCTCCATCACCTGGATCATGGCCGGACCGGGGCCGGCGATCACAGGACGCTAGGCGACGTCTTTGAGCTTCTGCGACTCGGCGAGCGCCTGGAGCTTCTTCAGGCACTGGTTCTCGATCTGGCGGACGCGCTCGCGGGTGACGTTGAACGTGCGCCCGACCTCGTCGAGCGTCCGCGGGTGCTGCCCGTCGAGGCCGTAGCGCATCTCGAGGACGCGCCGCTCGCGCAGCGAGAGGGTATCGAGGATGCGGGCGAGCGTCTCCTTGCGGAGCGTCGTCTCGACGGCCTCGTCCGGGGCCGGCACCGTCTCGTCGGCGAGGAAGTGCCCGAACTCGGACTCCTCCTCGTCGCCGACGGGCTTCTCGAGCGAGATGGGGGCCTGGGCTGTCCGGCGGATCTGGTCGATCTCGTCGGCGCCGAGGTCGAGCTCGCGCGCGATCTCCTCCGTCGTCGGCTCGCGCCCCAGCTCGCCGAGGAGCTTGCGCTCGGTGCGACCGATCTTGTTGAGCTTCTCGACGACGTGCACCGGCATGCGGATCGTCCGCGCCTTGTCGGCGAGGGCGCGCGCGACGGCCTGGCGGATCCACCACGTTGCGTACGTCGAGAACTTGAAGCCCTTGCGGTAGTCGAACTTCTCCGCGGCGCGCACGAGGCCGATCGTCCCCTCCTGGATGAGGTCGAGGAACGGCAGCCCCTGGTTGCGATAGTTCTTGGCGATGGAGACGACGAGGCGGAGGTTCGACTCGACCATCTTCTGCTTGGCGGCGTGGTCGCCGCGCTCGATCCGCTTCGCGAGCTCGACCTCCTGCGCGGCCGTCAACAGCGGCACCTTGCCGATGTCCTTGAGGAAGAGCTGAAGCGCGTCGGTCGAGACCTCGCGCGGCTCGGGCTCGAGCAGCGGAGCGCTCTCCGCCTCGGGCTCGGGCTCCACCTCGACGACCTCGATCTGGGCCTCCTCGAGCAGGACGTAGAGCTCCTCAAGCTGCCCGGGCTCGACGTCCTCGCCGACCGCGAGCGCGATCTCCTCGACCGTGAGGAAGCCGGCCTCCTGGCCCTGGCGCACGAGTGCCCTCACGTCGTCGTGCTCGAGCGAGATGCTCGCCACGCTCCCCATCCTCCCCTCGAGATCCCCTGCTCCCGTTCTCCTCAACGTAGTCGGGACCGGCGACTTGTCAACGGCTCTCCCTGCGTCGAATCTCCCTCGCGTGCGCCGCGACTCTGCCACGCGCACCGGATGGCCGCCATACCCCGTTCGGGGGAGTGGCTAGCTGCCGGCGCTCTCAAGACGCTCGAGGAGCCGTTTCGCTTCCCTCCCGTAGAACCCGTCGGGGTCTTCCTCGCTCGCCAGCCGGAGCTGACGGAGCGCCTCCTGAAGCTGGCCGAGCCACGAGAGCGCGAGGCCGAGGTGGTAGCGAACGACCCCGTTTTCATCCTCGCGCGCGAGCGGCCCGAGGCGGGAGAACGTCTGCGAGAGATCGTCCTTGTCGAAGCGCCCGATCGCCGCCGCGACCTGCGCCTGAAGGCTCTCCGGGTCGGCCGCGGCGGCCGCGAGGAAGGCCTCGCGCGCCGACACGGGCATCCCGACCCGCTGGAGAGCGCTCCCGTAGAGGAGCTTGTCCTCGACCCCGCCCGAGCGTGCCCGCTTGCGGAGCTCCGCCAGCTGCGTCTCGGGCGGGAGGCCGCGGAGATCGGCGGGCGCCTCGAGCTCCGCCACGAACGGCGGCCGCCCGGGCGCGAGCTCCGGATGGAGGATGTCCTCGGCCCGGAGCGCCGCCGGCGAGTTCGGGTCGCGGCTCTCCACCTGCCGAAACTGGCGCACGGCGCCTGCCTGGTCGCCCGCGGCCAGGAGCGCGAGACCGAGGTGGAGCCGCGCGACGCCGCTCGCCGGGTTCTCGGCGACGAGCTGCTCGAGCCGCCGTTTCGTGCCGTCCGGCCAGCCCGAGACCGCGGCGCCGACGGCCGCCTCGACCGACTCCGGGTTCTCGGCGAGGATCTCCTCGAAGCGCGCCGCCGCCTCGACGCGCCGGCCCATGTCGTTCAGCCGCTCGGCGGCGCGGAGCGCCCGGGCCTCCGCGTCGTCGCGGAGGAGCAGGCCCAGCTCGAGCGGCGGGGGCATCCGGTCTGCCGCCGTCGACGTCGCAGCCTCGGCGCTCTCGCCGTCCTCGGACTGGAGCAGCGTGATGCCGACGACGACCGCGGCCGAGACGACCGCCGCGCCGGCGACGAGAGCGCGTGCCCGAGCGTGTGGAGACACGGGCCGAATGTACTCGTGGCCCTTGCGATCGGGCGCAGGTAGATAGCTATACTCATTGAAGCTATGCCCAGCTACCGCGATCTTCTCCAGCAGGTCAAGAGCGAGATCGACGAGGTCGACGCCGCCCGCGCGTCGACCCTCCGCGACACCGACTCTCCCGTCTTCGTCGACGTCCGCGAGCGCAACGAGTGGGACGAGGGCCACATCCCCGGCGCGATCCACGTGCCCCGGGGCAACCTCGAGTCCCGCATCGAGGCGGCGATCCCCGACCGCGAGACGCCGCTGATCCTCTACTGCGCCTCGGGCGCACGCTCCGCGTTCGCCGCGAAGACCCTCGAGGAGATGGGCTACGAGAACGTCTCCTCGCTCGCCGGCGGCTTCACCGACTGGAAGCGGAACGGCTTCCCCTTCGACGTGCCGCGAGCGCTCGACGAGGCCAAGCGGCGACGGTACTCGCGCCACCTGCTGATCCCGGAGGTCGGGGAGGAGGGCCAGCTCCGCCTGCTCGACTCCCGCATCCTGCTCATCGGCGCCGGCGGCCTCGGCTCGCCCGCGTCGCTCTACCTCGCCGCGGCCGGCGTCGGCACCCTCGGGATCGTCGACGACGACGCCGTGGACGAGACCAATCTCCAGCGACAGATCGTCCACTCGACCGACCGGCTCGGCGAGTCGAAGGCCGAGTCGGCGAAGCGCACGATCGAGGCGCTGAACCCGGACGTCACCGTGAAGGTCTTCCGGGAGCGGATGACGTCCGACAACGTCGACCGGATCCTCGGCGAGGGCTGGGACGTCATCGTCGACGGGGCCGACAACTTCCCCACCCGCTACCTCCTGAACGACGCGTCCGTCTGGCACGGGATCCCGGTCGTCCACGGCTCGATCTTCCGCTTCGAGGGCCAGACCACCGTCTTCAAGCCGAAGGACGGGCCCTGCTACCGCTGCCTCTTCCCGCAGCCGCCCCCGCCCGAGCTCGCGCCGAGCTGCGCCGAGGGCGGCGTCCTCGGCGTCCTCCCCGGCATCGTCGGGTCCCTGCAGGCCAACGAGGCGCTCAAGCTGGCGCTCGGCGTCGGCGAGCCGCTGATCGGGCGCCTGCTCCTCTTCGACGCCCTCTCGACCCAGTTCACGGAGATCAGCCTGCGCCGCGACCCCGACTGCCCCGTCTGCGGCGACCACCCGACGATCACCGACTACATCGACTACGTCGAGTTCTGCCAGGGCCCCGCGGCGTCCAGGCAGGCGGCGGCCCTGGGAAGCGCGGGCGGACCTCACGAGGTCGCCCGGTGATCAGGGTTCGCATCCCGCCGACGCTGCGCTCCGAGGTCGGCGGCGTGCGCGAGGTCGAGGCGACCGGCGCGACCATGCGCGAGGTCCTCGCCGACCTCGCCGAGCGCTTCCCCGGGCTCGGCCGGCAGGTGCTCGAAGACGGCGAGGCGATCGCCCCCTTCGTCAACGTCTACCTCGACAGCGAGGACGTCAGGACGCTCGACGGCCTCGACACGCGCGTCGACGAGGACGCGACCGTCATCCTCCTCCCGGCGATGGCGGGCGGCGAGCAGACGCTGACCCCGTCGCTCCTCGGGACGATCGGCTCGACGCCGCTCGTCGAGCTCCCGCGGCTCGCCCCGCATCCGGGCGTGCGCCTCTACGCGAAGCTCGAGGGCCAGAACCCGACCGGCTCGATCAAGGACCGCGTCGCCCTCGCCATGATCGAGGCGGCGGACGCCTCGGGGGAGCTCGAGCCCGGCCGCGAGCTCCTCGAGCCGACGAGCGGGAACACCGGAATCTCGCTCGCCATGGTCGCGAAGCTCAAGGGGCACCCGCTGACCTGTGTCCTCCCCGAGAGCTCCACGCCGGAGCGCGTCAAGCTCCTC
>DATBJE010000070.1:0-7796 GCA_036556565.1 Gaiellaceae bacterium | reverse complement strand
GTCGACGCGGCGTCATGGGCGAGTGCGAGGCAAGGACGCAGGGAGCGCTCGTATTCGTGAATACGGGCGCGACCGAGGACGCAGCATCGCGCCGCCCAGGGCGCCGCGGCGGCACAAGGCCTTCATTTCGATTCGATCTCTAAGACGGGGGAGAGGCCCGAGGGGACGCAGGATGCGGCCTCACCGCGTCACCCCTCGGGCACCCTCTAGGTAAGCGAAGCCGTCGGCTGTCCGCAATGGAGCCTCCACGACCACCGCGGTAGAGGAGGCCGCCCCGACCCGCCACCGATCCGCAATGCTCAGGATGTGCGGACGGTCCTCAACGTCATCTGGCTCGTCCTGGCGGGCGTCTGGCTCGCGATCGCCTACGCGGTCGCCGGGGTCGTCCTCTGCATCACGATCATCGGGATTCCCTTCGGCGTGCAGGCCTTCAAGCTCGCCGTCTACGCCCTGTGGCCGTTCGGCCGCGTGCTCGTCCCGAGCCCGACCCGGCTCAAGGGCCTGAGCGTCATCGCGAACGTCCTCTGGTTCGTGCTCGCGGGCTGGTGGCTCGCGCTCGCGCACCTGTTCACCGGGATCCTCCTCTGTCTGACGATCATCGGCATCCCACTGGGCATCGCCGACTTCAAGATGGCCGGCGCGGCGCTCGTGCCGTTCGGCAAGGAGATCGTGAGCACGACCGACCTGGCCTCGCCGCCCCCGGGCGCGATCGCGGTCTCGGACGGGGGCTAGCCGGGCCGGTCGGGTGGGGCCGCGGGCGGGGGAGTGCCCGTCGCTATCCTCAAGGTGCTGCGCGCGATTCTGCCGCAGATCGCGCGTCGCGGGGGGCGCGGTCAAGCGCCCCACCCGGGTAGGCGGGCCCCCTGAGACCAAGAGGGGCGGCCCGCTTACCCTTTCGACCTAAGAACCCCTTCCGAAAGAGGTTCTAAGACGCCTTCCAGCTTTCGCGGGCGAGCCTGAAGCCGTGCCCCGTCCCGCTGAAGCACGTGAGGCCGTCCTCCCGCGAGGCGCACATGAACCCCCCGCGGCGCCACTCCCCGCCGTAGGCGAGGGTCGGCGCATCCTTCGTGTAGACGGTGTCGCTGCCGCAGTTCGGCCCGGAGCCGTCCTTCGAGAGGACGACGCCGACCCAGTCGAAATCGCATGCCGTCGTGGGCTCGGGTTGGAGCCCGCTGAGGATGTCGCAGCGGAGCACGCCCGCGGCGAAAAGGCAGCCGATGTTCCTCGAGGGCATCTGGAACTCGGCGCCGGACAGATCCGGATAGCCGAGCCCGCGGCAGACCCGGAGGACGAGGGCGTCGGTCTCGATCCCCTCGCCGCAGGCGATCCCCGTCCCGGAGGTGAGGATGCGCCACCGGTCACCCTTCCAGCCGAGGAAGACCTGCTCGGTCTCGTAGCAGAACCCGACGCCCGGGTCGCAGACCGTCTTGTCGGGGACGGCGAACACCTGCGCGTAGCCGTTTCGGCACCGCTCGACGCGGGCCTCGACGATCTCCAGCTTCGGCGCCTGGCCGTCGAAGGCCCGCTCGAGGACGGGGAGGAACTCGTCGGGAGCGCAGGACGGTTCCGCGGCGGTGGTCGTCGTGCCCGCCTCCGTCTCGGTCTCCGTCGTGGCGGCGGTCTCCACGGTCGTCGCGGGCGAGCCGGATTCCTCGCTCTGACACGCCGCGAGCCCCAGCGCGAGGGCGAGAAGGAGAGTCGCGGCGGTCCGCATCCCGCCACTGTGGCACATGCGTCGGACCGGCAGGAGAACGGCGCCCGGGGGCAAATGGGGACCGCCCATGCGAACCGCAAGGCTCGCTGTCTTGGCGTCGCTCCTCGCGGCGCTGGTCTTCGCTGCGCCCGCCCAGGCGCTCGTTCCGCAGGCCTGCGCACTGCAGGTCGCGCTGAAGGCGCACGGCCTCTACAGGGGGCCGATCGACGGCATCGCCGGCCCGCAGACCAAGCGCGGCATCCGCAGGTTCCAGCACCGGAAGGGCCTGGCCGTCGACGGGATCGCGGGGCCGCACACGCGCGCGAAGCTCGGAAGGCTCGGTCGTCCGACGCTGGGCAAGCGCCTGATCCACCGCGGCATGGTCGGCTGGGACGTATCCGTCCTGCAGGCGCTCCTCTCGACGAAGGGGGTGCGAACGGGCGGTCTCGACGGCGTCTTCGGCGCGCGCACGCGCCGTGCCGTCCTCGCCTTCCAGCAGCGCCGGGGGCTCTCGGTCGACGGGGTCGTCGGCCCTGCGACGGTCCGGGCCCTTCGGACCAAGGGTGGTCGGGCGCGCCACCGGCTCCCGCACGCCTCGCCGGAGTCGATCAGCCGCAGCCTCAACTACTGGTCGCGTCGGTACGGCGTCAGCAGGAGCCTCGTCAGGGCTGTCGCATGGATGGAATCCGGCTTCCAGAACGACGTCGTCTCCTCGACGGGCGCGTTCGGCGTGATGCAGATCATGCCGGACACCTGGGCGTTCGTGGAACAGGTTTTGCTCGGCCGCCAGGTCCCGCGAACGGCGCACCAGAACGTCCGCGTCGGCGTTCTCTACCTGCGCCATCTCCTGCGCCACTTCGGCCACAACCGGCGCCTCGCGCTCGCCGGGTGGTACCAGGGGCCGGCCGCCGTCGAGCGCTACGGGCTCTACCGGGAGACGCGCTCGTTCGTACGCGTCGTGCTCGCGCTCGAGCGCCGCATGTAGAAATCCCCGCGCGAGGGATTGTGACGAACGGTGCGACGGTCGATCCTGAGACCGTGCGCCTACGCGTCCTCGTCCTCGGCCTTTCCTTCTTCGCCGCGGCCATCACCGTGGCCGTCGCGCCCCATCTCGCGTCGGGCCACAGCCCGAACGTCTGGAAGCCCTGCACGATCAAAGGCACGCCGGGCGACGACGTCATCGGCGGCACGCAGGGGCCCGACGTCATCTGCGGGCTCGGCGGCGACGACGTCATCGGCGGGAAGAACGGCAACGACATCATCCGCGCGGGCGGCGGCGACGACCGCATCCAGGGCGAGTCCGGGAAGGACGTCCTCATGGGAGGCAACGGGAACGACTGGCTGTGGGCGCGGGACGGGACGCACGACCACCTGAACGGCGGCGGCGGTTTCGACCACTACCGGATCGACAAGCCGCTCGACAAGAAGACCAAGGTCGAAGCCGTGATGTAGCGCGCTGCCGCGGTAGGGTTCCCCTTCCGATGGCAGCCGGACGGACACTCGCCGTGCTCGGCGCCGGCAAGGCCGGCGAGGCGCTGATCGCGGGCATCCTGTCGTCGGGGTGGCGCGAGCCGGGGGAGCTCGTGGCCACGGCGCGCCACCGGGAGCGCCTCGAAGATCTCGCGGAGCGCTACTCGATCCGGACCACGCTCTCGAACATCGAGGCCGTCCAGGGCGCCTCCGTCGTCGTCATCGCCGTCAAGCCGCAGGACATCGACGGGCTCCTGGGCGAGATCGGGGGCACGATCGGCCCCGATCAGACCGTCGTGTCGATCGCAGCCGCCATCCCGACCGCGCGCATCGAGGGGCATCTGAGCGCGCACGTCCCCGTCGTGCGTGTCATGCCGAACACGCCGATGACGGTGCACGAGGGCATGGCCGGGCTCGCCCCGGGAAGCCATGCGGAGGAGGAGCACCTCACGCAGGCGGAGGAGGTGCTCGGAAGCGTGGGGCGGAGCGTGCGCGTCGACGAGGACTACATGGACGCGATCACCGCCGTCTCGGGGTCGGGTCCCGCGTACTTCGCGCTGCTCGCCGAGTCGATGATCGAGGCGGGCATCCTCCTGGGGCTCTCGCGCGAGGTGTCGACCGACCTGGTCGTCCAGACCATGCTGGGGACGGCGAAGCTCCTCCGCGACGAGAAGATGCACCCCGTCGAGCTGCGCGAGGCCGTCACCTCTCCCGGCGGGACGACGATCGCCGCCATCCGCGAGCTCGAGCAGGCGGGCGTGCGCGCCGCCTTCCTCAACGCCATCCAGGCGGCCATGGAGCGCTCGAAGGAGCTAGCCCGCGACGGGTGAGAGGACGTCCGCGGCGCAGCCGTGGACGAGCGCCGCGGGGGCGTCCGCCTGGGCGATGCCCCGAAGCGAGACGTGGCCGAGGTCGATCTCGACCGGCGGCCACCCGTCGATCCCGATCGCAGCGGCGCCGCCGGCGCTCCCGATCCCGAGCAGGCGCTCGGGCGCGATCACGTTGCGCCGGAGGGCCTGCCGCCGCGCGATGCCCTCGATCTCGCGGAGCTCCTCGAGCGGGTCGATCCGCACGTTCGAGTCGGAGCCGATGCAGAGCGTGATCCCGCGGTCGAGGAGGCCCGCGAGCGGGGGGAAGCCGTCCCCGAGGTTCGCCTCGGTCGTGGGGCACAGGCAAACGCGCGCGCCGGCCTCGGCCAGGAGGTCGAGCTCGCGGTCGTCGGCGTGGGTCGCGTGGACGATCGTCGTCCGCGGGCCGAGGCACCCGGTGCGGGCCAGGAGCTCGATCGGCCGCACGCCGTGCTCGGCCAGGCACTCCTCGATCTCGCGGGGCTGCTCGTCCGCGTGGACGTGGAGGACGAGCCCCTCGTGCTCGGCGTGACGCCCGATCTCCTCGAGCCAGTCGGCCGGGCACGCGCGGACAGAGTGGGGGGCGGCGCCGACGCGGGCCCCGGCCGCGCGCAGCGCCTCCAGCTGTCCGAGGTAGTCGGCGACCGACTCCTGCCGGAACCGGTCGATGCCGCCGCGGGCGTACGCGGCGAGGAGGAGGACGAGCTCGATCCCGGCCTCGCGCGCCGCGTCGACCGCCGCCTCCGCCTCGGCGAGGCCGACGTAGTGGAACTCGCCGACCGCCGTGTACCCGGCCCCCCGCATCTCCCGGTACGTCTCCGCGTAGTCCTTTCTGACCGTGTCCGGGGTCAGACCCCGGGCATGGCCGATCATGACGTCACGCCACGCCCAGAAGTCGCCGCCCTCGACCTGTCCGCGCATGGCTCGCTGGAAGGCGTGGCTGTGAGCGTTGACGAACCCCGGAAGCGTGAGCCGGTCGGGCATCGCGGCGACGTTACCATTGAGCCACCGATGGCCACACGCGTCGTTCCTGCTCCGCTGGCGCAGCTGCCGAACGCGCTCACCATTCTTCGGCTCGTCGCCGTCCCCGTCTTCGTCGTCCTCATGCTGGCGAGCGACGGGGAGGGGAGCTGGGGCCTCGCCGCGCTCTTCGCGGCGGCCGCGCTCACCGACCAGGTCGACGGCTACCTGGCGCGCCGCTGGCACGTCGAGTCGGAGTTCGGGAAGTTCGCCGACCCGCTTGCCGACCGCCTCATGATCGACTCGGCGGTCGTGCTCCTCTGGCTCGACGGCAGACTGCCCTGGGTGGCGCTCGTGATCGTCCTCGTCCGCGACGGCCTCTTGATCGGCGGCTACCGGCTCGTGCGCGACCGTGGGTACGAGTTCGAGGTCTCGACGCTGGGCAAGGCGGCGACGTGGGTCCTCTACGCCGGGATCATCGGCGTGATCGCATCGGACCAGGGGACCGAATGGCCGCTCTGGCTCTTCTGGGCCGGCGTCGCCCTCGCCGTCTTGGCCGCGGTCCAGTACGTCCTCGGAGCCGTGAGGACGGTGGAGCGATGAAGGCGGTCGTCATGGCCGGCGGCGAGGGGACGCGGCTCCGACCGCTCACGTCGAACCAGCCGAAGCCGATGGTGCCGATCGTCGGGAAGCCCTGCATGGAGCACATCGTCGAGCTCCTCAAGCACCACGGTTTCGACGACGTCGTCGTCACGCTCGCCTTCATGCCCCAGTCGATCCGGGGCTACTTCGGCGACGGCGAGACGTACGGGGTCTCGATCCGCTACTCGGTCGAGGAGTCCCCGGCGGGGACGGCCGGCTCCGTCAAGCTCGCGGAGGAGGCCCTCGACGAGGCGTTCCTCGTCATCTCGGGCGACGCCCTCTGCGACATCGACCTCGCCGACCTCGTGCGCTTCCACCGCGAGAAGAACGCGCTCGTCACGATCGGGCTGAAGAGCGTCCCCAACCCGCTCGAGTTCGGCATCGTCGTCACCGACGAGGACGGGCGCATCGAGCGCTTCCTCGAGAAGCCCTCCTGGGGCCAGGTCTTCACCGACACGATCAACACCGGCATCTACGTCCTCGAGCCGGAGGTGCTGCGCCACATCCCCGTCGACCGCCCGTACGACTTCTCGAAGGAGCTCTTCCCGCTGCTGCTCGAGATGGGGAGGCCGCTGTACGGGTACGTTGCCGAGGGGTACTGGCAGGACATCGGCAACCTCGACCAGTACCGGCAGGCGAACTTCGACGCGCTCGACGAGAGCGTCAAGCTGAACGTCTCGGGGATCCGGCTGCGCGGGAACGTCTGGGTGGGGGAGGGCGTCGACCTCGACGACCTCGAGGCCGTCGAGGGCCCGACCTTCATCGGCAACTACTGCCGGATCGCGCCGCGGGCCTCGGTCGGCCCCTACTCGGTGCTCATGAACAGCGTCACGCTCGGCGACCACGCGCGCACGTCACGCTCGGTCGTCGACGCCTCGACCTCGGTGGGCCGGAGCGTCCTCGTCGAGGGCGCGATCGTCGGCCGCGCCTGCGACCTGCGCCCGCACGCGCGGCTGCACGAGGGCGCCGCCGTGGGCGACAACTGCACGGTCGGCGAGGAGAGCGTCGTCATGCCCGGCGTCCGCATCTACCCCTTCAAGGAGGTCGAGTCCGGGACCGTCGTCGACCGGAACCTGATCTGGGAGTCGCGGCTCTCCTCGCGGCTCGTCGGCGTCTCCGGGATCTCGGGCCGCATAAACGTCGACCTGACGCCGGAGACCGCCCTCCGGCTCGGCACCGCCCTGGGCACGGCCCTCGAGCGCGGCGCGCGGGTCGTCACGAGCCGCGCGGCGTCCGCCTCGTGCCGCCTCATCCGCCGCGCCCTCCTGGCGGGCGTGAACTCGACCGGCGTCCACGCGGCGGACATCCAGGTGATGCCGGCCGCCGTCAACCGGCATCTCCTCAAGGCCGAGGGGTACGAGGCCGGAATCCACGTACAGCCGAGCCCGAGCGAGCCGGAGGTCGTCGAGATCCGCATCTACGAGCCTCCGGGGACGCCGGCCGGGCCCGAGCTCATGAAGGAGATCGACAAGCACTTCTCGCGCCAGGAGTTCAGGCGCGCGGCCTGGAACGAGGTGGGCGCGATCACCTTCCCGGCGCGCGCGGCCGAGACCTACGCGCAGGACCTCCTCGCCACGCTCGACGTGAACGCCATCCGCGCGCGCGGGTTCCGCGTCGTCGTCGACTACTCGTTCTCGGCCGCCACGCTCGTCCTTCCGCAGGTGCTCGGCGCGCTCGACGTCGAGGTCGTCTCGGGGCACGCCTACGTGAGCGAGCGGCGGACCGGGCCCGAGTCGGCGAGCGTCGCCGAGTCCCTCGGCCAGACCAAGCGGCTCGTGGAGGCGGTGGGCGCGGACCTCGGCGCGGTCCTCGACCCGGCGGCGGAGCGGATCTTCCTCGTCGACGACCGCGGGCGTGAGGTGCCGGTCGAGCAGGAGCTCCTCCTCTTCCTACGCCTCCTCGCCTCGGACGGCCGCAGCGGCCGCCTCGCCTTTCCGACGACGGTCACGAGCGTCGTCGACCAGCTCGTGGACGGCACGGACCTCGAGATCGTGCGGGCGCCGCACTCCCTCTCCGGGCTCACGCGCGCCGCCGCCGGCGACGGCGTCATCTTCGCCGGCTCCGTCGGCGGCGGCTTCGTGTTCCCGGACTTCGTCCCCGCCTACGACGGCATGGCCAGCGTCTGCAAGCTCCTCGCGCTCCTCGCTCCCGTCGGCCGCCCGCTCTCGGAGATCGTCGGCGAG
>DATBJE010000069.1:0-6068 GCA_036556565.1 Gaiellaceae bacterium | reverse complement strand
CGTGGCGCGGGACCAGCAGAGCCTGGTCTCGCGCGCGCACGAGCGGCTCGTGAAGGAGCTCCTGCCCGTGCTCGACGACCTCGAGCGCGCGCTCGTCGCGGCGGAGGAGCACGAGGAGGCCCAGCTCGAGGACGGGGTGCGCCTCGTCCACCGCGAGCTCTCGCACGCGCTCCGGAAGGAGGGGCTCGTCGAGATCGAGACGGACGGTGCCTTCGACCCGCACGTCCACGAGGCGCTCCTGACGCAGCCCTCCGCCGAGGGCGACGGCGCCATCCTCCAGGTGATCCAGAAGGGCTACCGGCTGGGCGATCACGTCCTGCGGCCGGCCCGCGTGGTCATCTCGCAGGGGGCTGCCGAGTGAGAGATCTCTACGAGGTCCTCGGGGTCTCGAAGACCGCGTCGGCCGACGAGATCAAGAAGGCCTACCGCAAGCTCGCGCGTCAGTACCACCCCGATCGAAACCCGGGCGACGACGAGGCCGAGGAGCGCTTCAAGGAGGTCCAGGGGGCCTACGACGTCCTCTCCGACCCCGACAAGCGCAAGGAGTACGACCGGGTCGGATCCGGGATGTTCTCGGGCGCTCCCGGCGGGGGCGGGTTCACCTGGGCGGGCGACATCGGCGACCTGGGCGATCTCGGCGACCTCTTCGGCGGCCTCTTCGGCCGCGCCGCGGGTGGCTCGGCGGGGCGAGGGCGTTCCCGCGCGCAGCGGGGCGCCGATGTCGGCGTGACCCTGAACGTCTCGTTCGAGGACTCGCTGAAGGGGCTGACGACGAAGATCCCCGTCGAGCTCGAGACGGCCTGCTCGACGTGCGGCGGCACCGGCGCCGAACCGGGCACGACGCCGACCATCTGCCCCGAGTGCCGCGGGCGCGGGGTCACGTCGGAAGACGAGGGCTTCTTCGCCTTCTCCCGGCCCTGCCCGCGCTGCCACGGCAACGGCACGGTGATCGAGAAGCCGTGCCGCACGTGCCACGGAGCCGGCCGGCAGCGGCGGACGAAGCGCTATACCGTGAAGATCCCCGCCGGCGTCCGCGACGGCACCCAGATCAGGCTGAAGGGGAAGGGCGAGGCCGGGTTCGCGGGCGGGCCCGCCGGCGATCTGATCGTCACGACCAGCGTCGCGGCGTCCCCTCTCTACGAGCGCCGCGGTGCCGATCTCCTCATCGAGGTTCCCGTGACGTTCGCGGAGGCGGCTCTCGGCTCGGAGGTCGAGGTGCCGACGCCCGACGGCCGCATCTCGCTCAAGGTGCCCGCCGGCTCCCAGGACGGGAAGCTCCTCCGCGTCCGCTCGAAGGGCGCGCCGAAGCTGAACGGCGGTGGCCGCGGCGACCTGCTCGCGCGCCTGAGGATCGCCGTCCCGACGAAGGTGACGAAGGCCGAGCGCGAGGCGATCGAGGCGCTCGAGAAGGCCTCGAACCGCGACGTGCGCGAGAAGCTGAGAGCCTGATGCGTCACGATTTCTCCCCAGCACCGCCCCTTTCGGCCCTGTCCGGGGTCAGACCCCGGCCGTGTCCGGAAGGGACAGTGAAGGCGTGCGGAAGGCGATGGATCGGTCGGTGGCCCGTGTCCGGAACGGACGTGTGAGCCTGTGGAAGACCGCCCGCGCTACATGATCAGCATCGCCGCCGACATCGTCGGCATGCACCCGCAGACACTGCGGATGTACGAGGCGAAGGGGCTCGTCCGGCCGGGGCGGACGCCGGGCAACACCCGGCTCTACTCGGACGCCGACCTCGAGCGCCTCCGCCTCATCCAGCGGCTCACCAGCGAGCTCGGGCTCAACCTCGCCGGCGTGGAGACCGTCCTCCGGCTCGAGGACGAGCTCGCCCGCGCGCGGGCCCGCGTCGAGCGCCTCGAGCGCGAGATGCGCGACGAGGTCGCCCGGGTGCACCGCCAGTACCGCCGCGAGATCGTCCTCTACCGCGATTCCGGCGGGACGCTGCCGCAGAAGCGAGGGACATGGACTTCAACAGGCTGACACTCAAGTCGCAGGAGGCGGTCGGCGCCGCCCAGGAGATGGCGCGCCGGGCCGGCAACCCCGAGATCTACCCGGAGCACCTGCTCCTGGCGCTCCTCGACCAGGAGCTCCCGCGCACCCTGGTCGAGCGCTCGGGCTCCTCGGTCGCCGACGTGCGCGCCCGCGCCGAGGCGGCGCTCTCCGCCAGGCCGGCGGTGCAAGGCTCGGCGCAGCAGCCTCGGGTCTCGGCGGCGTTCTCGCAGATCCTCGACCGCGCAGAGGAGGAGATGCGGCGGCTCGAGGACGAGTTCGTCTCGACCGAGCACCTGCTCCTCGCGCTCGACGTCGTCCCCCGCGACGCGCTGCTCGAGGCGCTCGAGGACGTCCGCGGCTCCCAGCGCGTCACCTCGCAGGACCCCGAGGGCTCCTACCAGGCGCTCGAGAAGTTCGGCCGCGACCTCACCGAGCTCGCCGAGCAGGGCAAGCTCGACCCGGTCGTCGGCCGCGACGAGGAGATCCGCCGCGTCATCCAGGTGCTCTCGCGCCGCACGAAGAACAACCCGGTGCTGATCGGCGACCCCGGCGTCGGGAAGACGGCGATCGTCGAGGGCCTCGCCCAGCGCATCGTCGCCGGCGACGTCCCGGAGGGGCTGAAGGGCAAGCGCGTCTGGGCGCTCGACATCGGCGCGCTCCTCGCCGGCTCGAAATACCGCGGCGAGTTCGAGGAGCGGCTGAAGGCCGTGCTCACGGAGATCCACGAGTCCGCCGGCGACATCATCCTCTTCATCGACGAGCTGCACACGATCGTCGGCGCCGGCGCGGCCGAGGGGGCAGTCGACGCAGCGAACATGCTGAAGCCGATGCTCGCCCGCGGCGAGCTCCGCGCCGTCGGCGCGACGACGCTCGACGAGTACCGCAAGCACATCGAGAAAGACGCAGCGCTCGAACGCCGCTTCCAGCCCGTCTTCGTCGGCGAGCCGTCCGTCGCCGACTCGATCGCGATCCTCCGCGGGCTCAAGGAGCGCTACGAGGCCCACCACGGCGTCCGCATCCGCGACGCCGCCCTCGTGGCCGCCGCGATCCTCTCCGACCGCTACATCTCCGACCGCTACCTGCCCGACAAGGCCATCGACCTCGTGGATGAGTCGGCCTCGCGCCTGCGCATGGAGATCGACTCCTCGCCGCTCCCGCTCGACGAGGCGGAGCGGCGCGTCCGCCAGCTCGAGATCGAGCTCGCGGCCATGGGCAAGGAGTCGGGCGAGGTGCGCGAGCCCGTCGAGCGCGAGCTCGCCGATGCGAAAGGGCACCGGGACGAGCTCGCGGCGCGCTGGGCGAAGGAGAAGGAGCAGCTCGACCGGGTCAAGGAGATCACGCAGATGATCGACGACCTTCGCATGGAGGCCGATCGTGCCGAGCGCTCCGGCGACCTCCAGCGCGTCGCCGAGATCCGCTACGGCGAGCTGCCCGAGCTCGAGCGCGAGCTGGCCGAGCGCGAGGAGCAGGAGTTCGACCCGATGGTGAAGGAGGAGGTCGACGAGGACGACGTTGCCGCCGTGGTCGCGCGCTGGACGGGCATCCCTGTCGACCGGCTCCTCGAGGGCGAGACCGAGAAGCTCATCCACATGGAGGAGCGCCTCCATCGGCGCGTCATCGGCCAGGACGAGGCAGTCTCGGCGGTCGCCAACGCGCTTCGTCGCGCGCGCACGGGACTGCAGGACCCGAACCGCCCCATCGGCTCGTTCATCTTCCTCGGCCCCACCGGCGTCGGGAAGACCGAGCTCGCGCGCGCTCTCGCCGAGTTCATGTTCGACGACGAGCGGGCCATCGTCAGGCTCGACATGTCCGAGTACCAGGAGCGGCACACGGTCGCGCGCCTGATCGGCGCGCCGCCCGGCTACGTCGGCTACGAGGAAGGCGGCCAGCTGACCGAGGCCGTCCGCCGGCGCCCCTACTCGGTCATCCTCCTCGACGAGATCGAGAAGGCGCACGCGGAGGTCTTCGACGTGCTCCTCCAGATCCTCGACGACGGCCGCCTCACCGACGGCCACGGGCGCACCGTCGACTTCCGCAACACCGTGATCATCATGACCTCGAACATCCGCTCGGCCGACGCCCTGCACGAGTTCTTCCGGCCGGAGTTCCTCAACCGCGTGGACGAGGTCGTCGAGTTCGAGCGGCTCACGCGGGAGCAGCTCGGCGAGATCGTCGAGCTCCAGCTCGAGCGGCTGCGCGAGCGACTCGCGGAGCGCGGGCTCGCGCTCGAGCTGACCGACGCGGCGAAAGAGCACGTCGCCGAGGCCGGGTGGGACCCGACCTACGGCGCGCGGCCGCTGAAGCGGGCGCTCCAGCGCCTCGTCGAGAACCCGCTCGCGCTCAGGCTCCTGGAGGGCGACTTCGTCGAGGGCGACACCGTGCGGGTCGACGTTCGGGACGGCGAGCTCGTGTTCGAGAAGGCTCCGACGCGCGCGCCTACGGCGGCGTAGCCGACTCTCGGGGCACCCCAGCCCACCACCCGCTCCCAGCGTACAGCCGAGATCCGCAGTCATTGGTTGCGGGTCTGTGCCGGAGGTGTGACACCCATCTTCGCGGGCGACTGCGGCGAGTCGCTCTCCGGTACGGGAGAGGCGGCCTAGACTTGTCGCGCCGGAATGGCCGACGCCAAGCAGCCCAGGAATGCACGCCACCTGTTCGCCGTCGCGCGCTGCGACGGCTTTCAGACAGGCGGCGACCGATACTTCGTTCGCCTCGTCCGGGTCGCAGACGAGGTCGATTCCACCCGTCGCTCCTAGGGCGCCGGGTCGAAGAACTCGCTCTTGCCGGTCTCCGGTGGGGCCCCGTAGATGAAGAGGACGAGCTCCTCCTCGCCGGCGTTGCGAAGCTGGAGGATCGTCCCGCGCTCGACGACGACGAGCCCGCCGCGCGCGATCTCGTGCCGCTCGGGCGGCTCGCCGAGGTCGATCGTCAGCGTGCCCTCGAGGACGACGAAGACCTCCTCCTGCCCCAGGTCGCGGTGGCGCCTCCCCTGCGCGCCGGGCGGGTAGCGCCAGACGTTCGCGCGCGAGGCAGACAGCGCTTCCGAGATCGACGCGATCGAGCGCGGGTCGTTCTCGCCCCGTGGCTCGAACGCCAGCCCGCCGGCCTGGAAGACGGAGTAGCTCACCGGGCTTGAGCCTACCGGAGAGATGCCCGCAGCCTAGAGTCCTGCGCGTGGTCCCCGACCGCCCGCTCCGTCTCGGCGAGATCTTCGCCGAGACGATCCATCTCTACGGCCGGCGCCGCCGGGCCGCCGTCGGCCTCGGTCTGATCGAGGCCGGTGCCTTCCTCCTCTCGCGCGTCGTGCCGGGGCTCGTGTCGGTCCTCGTGCTCGCGCTCGCCTTCACGGCGCTGTACGCGGCCGCCGCGCGGCTCCTCGCCGGCGACTCGTTTACCGCGGCCTGGCGGCACGTCGGCGGCCGCGTGCCCGTCCTCGTCGTGCTGACGTTCGTCGTGGCCGTCCCGTTCGCGATCGCCGTCGGCTACCTCTTCCTCCTGGTGGTCGCAGTTCTGTGGCTCGCCCTCGCCGGCTTCTCGGTCCCCGTCGCGATGATCGAGGAGCGGGACGACGTGCAGGAGTCGCTCGACCGGCTCGCGTACTCGCTCCACCGCTCGGTCGTGCTCGCCCGGGCCGAGTACCTGCACGCGGCCGGGGTGGTGGCCGCGCTCGTCATCGTCTACCTCGTGGTCGGGACCCTGATCGGGGTCTCGCTCATCGGCTTCGCCGACAACGGCGGGGTTGCCGCGGCCGCGCTCGTCCAGCTCGTTCTCGCGCCCTTCTTCTTCCTCGGCCTCGCCGTCCTCTACTACGAGCAGCGCGCCCGGGCGGCTGTATCCTCGCGAGGCGCCGAACGCGAGTAGGAGGAGAGATGCCGAAGTACCTGATGCTGTCGACGCTGAGCGACCAGGGCCTGCAGACGCTGCGCGCAAACCCGGACCGCCTGCGCGAGGTGAACAAGGACGTCGAGGAGCTGGGGGCCAAGGTGCTCCACCAGTGGTTCGTCCTCGGCCCGCACGACTTCGTCAACATCGTCGAGGCGGAGAGCTCGTCGGTCATCGCCGAGGTCTCGATCGCG
>DATBJE010000068.1:0-3186 GCA_036556565.1 Gaiellaceae bacterium | reverse complement strand
CTCGGGCGCCCGAGAGGCCTCGACGCGGACCGCGGCGAACCGCTCGCTGTCCCCCTTGGCGGCTTCGACGCGGCGGTTGCGCTCGCCCGCTGCGCCGGAGGTGAGCGTCTCCGCCTCCCCGCGCGCCTTGGGCACCGTCTCGTTCGCGTAGCCTCGAGCCTGGTTGACGAGCTTCTCCCGATCGCTCCGCGCGTCCTGCACGTCCTGGAAGGCCGCGATCACCGCGGGCGGGGGCTCGGCCGAGCGCAGCGCGAGTGACACGACGTGGACACCCGCGCCGTACGCGTCGAGGAGCGCCTGCGTCCTGTTGCGAATGCGTTCGAGGAGAGCCGCCCGCCCGGTGGTGAGAACGTCGTCCACGGGTGCACGCGCGAGGGACTCCGTGATCGCCGTCTCGGCGGCGCGCCGGAGCACCTCGGGGGGCTCGCTCGTCCCCACGAGGTAGCGGACGGGATCCGAGACCTGGTACTGCAGCGCCAGGCGCACCGAGAGGATGTTCGTGTCGCCGGTGAGCCAGAGGGCGTCCGGGAGGGGGATCTCCCTGCCGTCCTGCATCTCGAAGCCCACGGCCATGGTGAACGTGCGGGTGGCTTCCACCCGGATGACACGCTCGATGCCTCGCGGGCAGAAATGGAGGCCGGGCCGCAGCGGCTCCGGCAGGGGCGCCCCGAAACGGAGTACGACGGCCAGCTCCGACGGGCGCACCACATACGTGCTCGCGATGGCCCATGCGCCGAATGCGGCCAACGCGAGTGCTCTCGCGAGGACGGGGGCTCTCACCGGGCGGCCCCGGTGCCGCCTCTCGACGGGCCCTCGGTGAGCAGGCGCAGCAATTGCGAGTCCCCGGGGAGGATGAGCGTCGTCTTCTCGTCGAGGACCTTGTCGTACGACTCGAGCGTCCGCAGGAAGCGGTAGAGGTCCGGGTCGCGAGACACGGCGTCGGCGTAGATGCGGGCCGCCTCCGCTTCGCCCTTCCCCTTCAGCTCCGCCGCCAGGCGGTAGGCCTCGGCCAGGAGCTTCGACCGTTCCTTCTCGGCCTCGGCCCGGATCTTGATCGCCTCCTCCTCGCCCTCGGAACGGAAGCGGCGCGCGATCCGCTCCCGCTCCGCGCGCATGCGGTTGAAGACGGCCTCGCGGTTCTGGTCCGGAAAGGCGAGGCGCCGGATGCCCACGTCGACGACCCTGACTCCATAGTCCTCGGCGGCACGCTGGCGGACCTTCTCGGCGATCCCCGCCGAGGTCTCGGCGAGGCGGGCCTCGTCCTCGACGGCGGAGACCAGGCGGCTGAAGGGCACGCGGCCGAGGGCGGTCCCGAGCTCGGACGCCGCGAGGTCGGCGATGCGCGCCTCGGCGTTCTCGCGCGTGTACAGCTTCTGGATGAAGCGGAGCGGGTCCTCGATACGCCACACGACGAACGACGAGATCACGACGTTCTTCTTGTCCTCGGTCAGGAACTCCGCGGTCGGGGGATCGAAGTAGAGGAGCCGTGCATCCAGGCGCGTGACGTCGTCCACGAGCGGGAGCTTGAAGTGGAGGCCGGGCTGCTGGATCACTTCGACCGGCCGGCCGAAGCGCGTCCGGACCGCGCACTCGGTCGCATCGACCACGAACGGGATCCCGGACAACAGGAGGAGCCCGATGAGGGCGAGGATCCCGTAGCCGACGGGCCGGTTGATGCGGACGCTCATGAGCACCTCACGGTCGTGGTGGAGGCGTGGGCCTGGCGCGGGGCGGCCCCTCGTCGTCGTCCGGGATCTCGACTTCGGAGCCGGGCGGGATGCCGACGGCGGGAGCCCGTACCCCGCCGACGTCGCCGGGGGTCACCCAGAGCTCCAGGCCGGGGGCCCTGCGCGGGCTGGGCTTGATGAGCTTCGGCAGCCTCCCCAGTACCCGCTCCATCGCCTCCAGGTAGAGGCGGTCGCGCGTGACCGTGCTCGCCCGGCGGTCCTCGACGGCCAGCGGGACGAAGGCGGCAGCGTTCCCGCGGGCACGCTCCCCCTGCTGGACGCGATAGGCGTCGGCCTCGGCCACGAGGCGCGCGGCTTCACCGCGAGCCAGCCGGACCGAGCCCTCGGCTTCGACCAGCGCCTTGTTCCGGATCGTGGTCTTGTCCTCGGCCGCCGACGCCACGTCGCGGAAGGCGGCATGCACGTCGTCCGGAGCGTGGACGTAGAGGAGGTTGAAGGACATGGGCCGCACCCCGATCGCGGCCACGGTCGGAGACCCACGGAGGTGTTGCAGCACCCGGGCCTCGACCTCGCCGCGCGCGCTCGAGTAGAGGGCGTCGATCGGCGTGCGCGCGATCGCGGCGACGAGGGCGGAACGAGCGACGGCGCGGACGACGCTCTCCGGGTGATCGACCCCGAGCCGGTAGAGGGCCGAGTCGGCCACCTGGTACTGCACGACGCCGGTCACCGCGACCACCGTCTCGTCGCCGGCCAGGAAGTCGGAGCCCTCCGGGATCCGCGAAGTGCGTTGTCCCCCGAAGCTCGGGAGCACTCGCGGGAACGATCTCGGCGCGACGGAGACCGCTGGTCCACGTTCCGGAAGGCCGAGGTACCCGAGCTCGACCGTGCGCACCGCGTCCATGGCGATGACGTCGACGCGTCCGATGGGAGGCGGCCAATGGACGTGCAGGCCCGGCGCGAGGCGCGTGGCCGCTGCTCGCCCGAATGTCCTGGAGAGCCCTTCCTCTCCCGGCCCGACCACGACGAAGCCCTGGCTGATCCACAGGAGGAGCAGGAGCGGCGTCGCGACGCGAAGCACGACCTTCCATCGGAGTCTTCGCCAGTCGAAGCGGGTCGCCCCGCTCGCGAGCGACTTGAAGTGGCCGGCGACCTCCTCCAGCCCCGGGCGGAGTCCCGTGCGCCGAAGGCTCTTGCCCATCAAGACGGCCAGAGCGAGACCGGCCACCGTCTGCAAGCCTGACCAGACGCTTGCGCCAGCCGGCGCGGCGGGCATCGACGCCGTCCACGCCGGACCGAAAGCGAGGTTCACCAGCGTGCCCGCGGCAAGAGCCACGCCGAAGATGGCTCCGAGGTACGTGAGGACGAACCGGCGGCCGAACAGCCGCGCGACGATCCCGACCGTGGAGGCGTTGGTCGCCGGACCCGTGAGCATGAAGACCAGCGCCGCGCCCGGGTTCAGACCCTTGGCGATCATCGCTGCGGCGACGGGCGTCGAGGC